>CAMOMI010000013.1 GCA_946619755.1 uncultured Clostridia bacterium | reverse complement strand
GCATATAATCTCTCCTTTATGGCATAAAAAAACCATTAGATATCAATCTAACAGTCTTTAATTGCACTTGCTTTACTTTTTATCATTATTTACTCTAACCATCTGGAACAGACACCACAATGATACTGACACATAATGTTAAAGCATCCAAAATATACCCAAACATTATTCTTCCATTACTAATAGTATTCATTATTAGAATACTATTAAAATTATTACTAATAACAATCATATATAGTAAATAAGAACCAGCTACTAATAATGAACAAATATACCCAATTTTGCTTATTACCTGAGCTAATTTTGATAATCTTAATTTAAGTGGCGATTCCGTATCATCCTCTTGAAGTTCATTTGCCATCTTGCCATAAAAAGTATTATCACCAACAGTTCTAACCAACATTAAAGCATCCCCAGAATAAACAACAGTTCCCATATATACTTGTGCCTTATCACTATTAGCTTCCTTATAAACCTCTCTAGCCTCGCCATTCATCATTGACTCATCAACGGATATATTGCCAGATATTATTATTCCATCCGCAGGTATTCGATCGCCAGTACCAAGCAATACAATATCGTTAACAACAATATCATTAATAGGAATTAATTTAACTATACCATTTCGCTTTACCCTAACGTTGATTTTTGAGGACTCTTCTGTCAGTTTATTAAAAGCTCTCATTGAACCATATTCTGAAATACTAGATATTAAAGAAGCCACCAATATTGCAATTACAATACCAATCGTCTCATACCAATCAAAATCTCTTATCAAAAAAATTGTCTTTATACCTAAAGCAATTAATAATATTTTGATAATTGGATCAGAAAATGTTTCTATTAACAGTTTAAAAAAACTATCTTGTTTTCTTTTACTAAATATATTACTGCCATATTTCTCTCTATTAATTATTACTTCATTATCATTAAGTCCATTATTATTCATAAAAGTAGCCTCCTAATAAAAGTTATTAAGAGAATAAAAAAAAAGAACAACATCTATTAGACATTATTCTTATCATTTATTAATATTGGTATTCCCAATTAATCGTATATTTATCTTCAGATAAATTACTAAATTGTCTTATATTTTCTTCTAAAATAACTTTTGCTCTTTTTTGGGCAATAGATAATAATTCGTTATTATTTGCAGCTGCTTCTTTCATATTTTCTTGTGCTTCATTAAATGCTTGTGATGAATCTTCGATTGATAATTTATTTTTTATAAATCCGTCTTTAGATTCAATAAAATTTTCTTCTTTAAAATCATCTTTATCGACATTAGGCTCCCCTATAATCATTGCTTTAGGTACAGTTACATTTATTTGATTACCACTAACATCTATTTTTACTTTTGTTAAATCAATTCCTAACTTAATTGTCCCTGTATACTCAGCAAATAATTTTCTGTCTTTTTCAAGTAAGCCAAGTGCTCCACTTCCTTTTTTCTTATCATATTCAATAACATTATGAAAATATGCTTTATGAGTAACTAAATTACCAGTTAATTCAATTTTTTTTACATTTTGTTCTAAATTTTCATTCTTATTAGTTCCACAACCAGTTAAACATAAACAAATCAATAATAATACTATAACTACTTTTTTCTCCATTCCATATTCTCCTTATTTTATTTCCACAGTATAATCATTATCAAATGCCTTAACCCATTGTTCATAAAATGATTCAAGTACAACACTTGCTTGTTCTTTTGCAGCTGGTAATAATTTTCCATCTTTATTGCTTTTTTCTTTCGTTGTATCTTCACATAATTTTCTTGCATTTGGTAATTCACTTGCCGGAACATCTTTTCCATTTAAGAAATTAGTTGAATTTACATTAATCTCTTTAATTGTCGCTTCTGGTAACGTAACTATTAATTTTTTCTCTTTGCTATTAACATCAATCTTAACGTCTTTAAAATCAATCCCTGCAGTAAGTGTACCTTTACATGATACAACATATTCAAAATCGTCAATATTGTTTGATTTTAAATCACAATCATTCATATCTTTACACTTTTTAGCAATAACATTATAAGTAAAGTTGACCGTTTCCAAATCACTTTTTTCAACAAACCTATCAAGAGATGTTTTAGCTGAAATTTTAATTTTTCCTTCTTTATTAGGAATAACAAATACAGCAACTAAAACAATTATTACAACTATCAATAATAATACCAAACCTTTATTACTTTTATTTTCTTTCTTTACTTCTTTTACTTCCATATTTTACTCCTTTACTACAATATAACGTGTTTATTTCGCGAAACTATTACACTATCATTATAGCATAAATTATAATATAATAAAACAAAAAAAGAACAACATCTATTAGACATTATTCTTTACCTTTTAATAAATTAGTTATTCCTCTAGCAAATAATGTAGCACATGTTTTTCTAGAAGGTTGTTTATACATATCTTCATAAACATTTGCTTCTCCAAGTAATTCCTTATCATATTCCTTCTCTTCAATCATATTAAAGTAATTACCTAATAACTCATTAGCTTCTTTAAGCGTTTTACCAATTAACATACTACTAATTATTGATGTACTAGATATTGCAATTACACAAGCTTCTCCCTCATATTTAATATCTTCGATAACTCCATCTTTTAACTTAACATAGATATTAATATTATCAATACAGCTTTGATTATTACTATTTATCATAATATAATCATCACTATTATCTGGTATTCCTCTATTTCTTGCATTACTATAATTATCTAAAATAATACTACGTTTCATATCATTATCCATTATAATATTTCCTCCCAGATATTTTTACTATTCTTAAGTACGTTAACAAGTAAATCAATCTCTTCTTTTGTATTATAAAAACTTAAACTAATTCGTACCGTATTAGCTACATTAAAGACGTCTTTAGTCATTTTAGCACAATGATTTCCCGCTCTTACACATATATTATATTTATCTAAATAAATAGCTGCATCTTGACTAAAAACATTATCAATATTAAAAGTAATAATAGCAGCTTCATTATCTTTATTATACATCGTAATAAAATCCAATTCACTTAATTTATCCACTAAATATTTTCTTAATTCAGTTTCATATTTATTTATCTTATCAATGCCAATCTTATCAACATATAATATACTCTTACCAAGTCCAAGTACACCTTCAATATTAGGTGTACCAGCTTCTAATTTATCTGGCAAATCTTTATATTCAACATATCCGTCTTTATTAAATATTGCATTCATCCCTCCACCATAAGCTACTGGAGTAAGTTCTTTAAGTAAATTAAACTTGCCATATAAAACTCCTATACCTGTTGGTCCATATATTTTATGGCCAGAAAAAGCCATAAAATCAATATCCATATCTGTCACATCTACTTTTATATGCGCGATACTTTGCGCAGCATCAACTACTAACAAAATATTATGACTATGACACTCTTTAGCAATTTCTTTAATATCACGAACATCGCCAATAACATTTGTAATATGAGCAATTGACACAACTTTTGTTTTATCAGTAATAGCATTTCTTAAATTATCAATCGTCAACTCATTATTGTCATTAAGTGAAATATATTTAACTACTACTCCAATTTCTTTAGCTAATATAAACCAAGGTAATACATTAGATGCATGTTCCGTTTCAGTAATTAATATTTCATCACCCTTAACCAAATGATGTCTAAAATATCCAAAAACAATATCATTAAGTGAATCTGTAGTACCCGCAGTAAATATAATTTCACTTGGATGATTGGCATTAATAAACTTACGAATTATTTCCCTAGTATCATCATACATTGCCGATACTTTTAGACTATTCTTATAATCGCCTCTATGAATACTAGCCGTATACTTATTATAATAATCAATGACAGCATCTCTAACACAATCAGGTTTTAAAGTTGTTGCTCCATTGTCAAAATACACCATATTACTATCTTTTAATATCGTAAAATCTTCACGATTCATCTTATCACCTCCAATACGTATCTACAAGATCAATTATCTTCTTTCTAATCTCATGATAAAGGAGCATATTAGATAAAAGATATCCCTTAACTAATAGTTTTAAAGTATCTTTATAACTAATACCTTTACTCATTAAATAAAATATTTGATCATCTTTAAATGTCCCAACAACCGATCCATGACGTGCCTCAACATCATCAATCGGAATAAACATATTAGGACTAATTGATGTATCACATTCGCCCATTGTAACAATTCTTGTTGTTTGATTTAAAATACTTCCATTAGCCTTTTCTAAAACATTACTATTAATAACAAACTTTAGACTACTATTAACCAAAGCCACAGATTTATTATTAATATCACTAACTGTCTTCTCATCATTATGATTAATATTGATAATATAATTCTCTTCTGTCTTACAAATATTAGCAAACTTATAATTAACACTAGCCCCCTTATTACATAAATCAATATTAATTACTTCTTTTACTACTTTATTATCATAAAACTTTGTAACATTTAACTTTCCCTTATTAATAATATATCTATTATTAATATTTAATTCTTTATCAAAACTACTCTCTAAAATATTTATATCACCATTAATAACAAAAGATAAATTATATTCCCCACTTGCTATATATTCAATCTCATAATCACCATTTTTTAAAAAAGTTATAACATTTTCATCTATTTTAATATCATTACTATTACTAACAATCTTTTTATCTATAATTATTTTATTCATTATCATCGTCACCAATAATAATATTTGTCTTACCTATTACTTCATTATAACCTTTTTTCTCAATCTCTTTAGCTAATTCATATCTACCAGTCTTAACAATAGTTCCATTAGAAAGCACATGAACATAATCTGGTTTTATATACTCCAAAATATTAGATAAATGCGTAATAATTAATATTGAAGTATTAGGATTATCCTTTTTATATTTAGAAATGTTTAAAGCTACTGTTTTTAAACTATCAACATCTAATCCTGAATCAAGTTCATCTAAAATAATAAATGATGGTTTAAGGAGTTTTAATTGAAGCACTTCGTTCTTTTTCTTTTCACCACCAGAAAACCCAACATTGAGTGATCTATGTATTAAGTTTTTATCCATTTTAAGATCTTCTGCTGCTGCTTCGCAGTTTTTAATAAACTCATATAATCCTACCTGTTTACCTAAATGACTAGACATAGCTGTTCTTAAAAAATCTTGATTACTAACACCATCTATTTCGAGTGGACTTTGCATTGCCAAGAATATTCCTAATTTACTTCTTTGATCAGTAGTCATCTTTGTTATATCTTGATTATCAAATACAATCTCACCATTCTTTAAAACATAATGATTATCACCCATTATAACTCTCGATAATGTTGACTTACCAACCCCATTCGGTCCCATAATAACATGTATTGAACCATCTTCAATATCTAAATTAAAGTTCTTTAAAACTTGTTTACCCTCTACAAATACATTAATATTTTTAATTGATAACATAACAATCACCCACCATAAATTATAACAGAAAAAGCCTTAAATTAAAAGATAATTCTTATTATTAAGAACTATCTTATAAATATTCTTTTAATTCTGGTTTTCTTTTTCTTATACGTTGAAAAGCAAATTTAGTAACACAACCTATATTTTGTTGTGTTACATTAAAAATTCTAGCTGTATCTTCATTAGTTAATACCCTATTACCTAAAAACTTTGCTTGAACAATGGCCCTTTGCCTATTAGTAAGTTTTCCTAAAGCTTCTTTCAAATCGTCAATAAGTTCTCTTTTTACAACAGAATCTTCTATAGTCCTTATATCTTTATCTACCATAATAATTTCATCAGATAACATTTCTTCATCTTCAGTAATAAGTTCACTATTAAACGATACACTATCATTTTCACCCATCATCATTAACATTTTAGCAGCTATTTTTAAAGAAATACCCAATCTACTAGCAATTTCGTCCAAAGAAACATTTTGAATATCATCATACTCTTTTAACAAATAATAAAACTCAGTAAATTTTCTTGGAAAACAATATATAAAATCGTAATCATGAAAATGTTCAATAACTCTCCAATTTATATTAATTGTTGCAAATTTTTCAAAAACAATTTTACCGGGAATAAATATTTCGCAAGCATATAAAAGTCCCATAAATCCTTCTTGATATAATTCTGAATAATTATCACATTCTCTATATTTTTTCATAACACTATCTATTAAATATAAATAATAGTTACATATTCTATTTCTAATAATTAAAAATTCATTATATAATTCTCTAATTTCTTCTAAAATATTAATATCTGTTTCAGTTTCTAAAACATAATTAACTTTATCACTAATAATCATTTTATTATATGCTTCATAATCAAAATCAGTTTTCTTAATAAAATCATTAATTCTATCACGTAATTCACTCATTCTTACCAAAAGAAATTTATTAATAACTAAATTACAGTTGCTATTTCCATTACCAATAATTTTATTATATAATTCTAAGTTCTCATTTCTTTCTCTTAGTAATTTTCTAATAGCATTAACAACATCATCTTTATTAAATTTATTTGTTAATTTTCTATAAGAAGTATTATTAAAAAAAGACATTTTTGTTATTTCTTCATATATTTTTTCATAAGCATCCACTTGATTTTCCCCCCTTAAAAAAAGCCCAATTAGTATAACACAAACATCTATTTATGTCAATTTGTATTTTCTCTATGTATTTTAAAAAAAAGAAAATACCGAAGTATTTTCTTAATTAACATACCATGTACTACTTATATCAGCACTATCACTATTTGGTGTAGGATCTGGCGGATCAACAGAAGTAAGTGTTGGCATTTTAAACGCCGTTCCGAATAACATACAATTACCTGGAGTTAATACCTTTATTTTCTCCATTGTATTATCAGATAAACCTGGAATTGTATCATAAACAAATTTAATATCTAAATGATTAAACATCTTAAATATAGCAAAATTAGAACATTGACTGACCATTGTTTCACTTATTTCAGAAGGTCTTTGACTAATTACACCGAGTAATATTCCATACTTTCTACCTTCTTTAGCTATTCTATCAAAAATATTATAACCAATTATTTTAGTATCAATATCATTTTGAACATATCTATGTGCTTCCTCTAACACAATATGTACAGGCATTGATGCTCTTTTAGGTAACAAAGTTGTAAAATCAAACAACAATTTAGAATATATTTTAACAATTACTTTTGCAAATCTATCATCGACATAATTTATATTAAAATTAACAACCTGACACTTTAAATTTCCTTCTTTATATAGCAAATATTTAATATAATCAGGTTTAGTCATATAATTATCACAAGTAAAATAATTAACATAATCACTATTAATAAGGGCATTAAGTCTTACTTTTAATCTATTTGCATAATCAAAAACCTTATTACTACTAAAGATGCCCTCACTAATCAATGCAAATTCTAGTGAATTATAATAGTCTTTAATCGTATACATATACGTTCCATCAGGAAGTGTTAATTCAAAATCAGTCGTACAAAATTGTTCTAAATAATTAATAACAAGTTCAATATCGGCAAATTTACCACTCTCATCAATTGATATACATTGCCTAATACTTCTAGTCCATCCACCTTTAGTCAAATTAACATCTAAATTAATTTCAGCAGTACTAAATTTTGTTAAAATAGTTACCAACTTATTCCTAACTTCATTATGACTAACACCAGAAAAGATAACATCTAAAAGACTCCTAGCAATAATATCATTTTTTTGATTAGCAGTTGCGTTTTCATTATTACAAAAATATGCCACAAGTTTTAAAGCTTTTTCGATGATTGGTATCTGTCTTGAATCATCGACATCTAATAATAAACACAAATCATCTACTGATAAGAACCAAAAAGGAATAAAGATTTTCTCATATCTTTCTTCTTTTAAATTCGTGGTAAAAACACGATAATTCAAATTATTATTAACTTTTCCAATATTATCAAATGCCTGTTGATATTCACCATAAGCATCAAATAAAAACATGTTAGTATTAAGTGGTAATCTTCTAGCATCATAAAATATTCCCTGTAATAATCTAGAAACAAAGTAACTCTTACCAGAACCACTATTACCAAAAATAGCAAAATGTCCAGAAAAGAAAGCATTAATATTTACATATATAGGATAGTTTTGATAAAAATATGATTTTCCAATTTTAATTAAATCTTGCGTACTATTAACATTATAAATTACATTAATCTCTTCGCCAGTTGTTAATCTACATTCAAGGCCAAAGGATGGCATTGACAAATTACCTGGTATAAACTTACCATTTATTATTTCACCAACAATAGTAACTTCGGCCATATTGGTAGACATACTAACAATTTCGCCAATATATCTATTGCCAAAAGTAACATTTTTACCAATTAAATTGTCAATCTGATATACATTTATGGCAAGTCCAACATAAACGACACCATTTTTAATACTAACAATTTTCCCTATCATATTCTTTTTCTCCTATTATAATAATATCACTAAAGTAACAATAAGACAAGTAAAAAATGGCACATTTTTAAGGCACAAGCAAAAGAAAAAAGCGACACATTCATCGCTTATCTCTTACAATAAAATGGCGCCTGATGTAGGACTCGAACCTACGACCTATCGGTTAACAGCCGAGTGCTCTACCGACTGAGCTAATCAGGCATTATTTCGGATTGCTAATTAATTATATAATAAAAAAATTAAAATATCAACCCTTTTTATAAAGTTTTTTTAGTTTTTTTACCTAATAATAAGTAATTATCAGTAATATTATATTCAAAAAAATTAAAAATATTAAAAAAAAGAATCTATTTATAGACTCTTGTTCCCACCTTTTTACCATTAATTATATCCATAAGCGCTATTTCATTATCAATATTAGTAACTACAATTTCAATATTATTTTCACGACATATTTCCATTGCTGATAAATCCATTACTCCAAGTTTTTTTTCTATCACTTCATCAAAAGAAACTTCATCATACATAATAGCGTCACTAAATTTGTTAGGATCTTTATCATATACTCCATTGACATTCGTTAATTTAATAATCATATCTGCATGACTATCCTTTGCTCTAAGTGCTGCACCTGTATCAGTTGAAAAGAAAGGTTTACCTGTTCCTCCACCAAAAATAACTATTTTACCTTTATTTAAAGCATCACTTATTTTATCTTTATCAATTTTATCAATAACAGCAATCTCCAAGCCACTTTGATTATATACTTCACAACCTAATTTAGTAAATACATCTTTAAGGACTAAACTATTCATAACAGTTGCTAACATACCAACATAGTCAGCTGTTTCTCGGTCCATTTCATGCGCATCTCTGCCACGCATAAAATTACCGCCACCGCAAACAATTGCTACTCTTACCCCATTATCATGTATTTCCTTTATTCTTTTACAAATCTGATTCATATAATCAAAATCAAGCCCACTACCATTTTTACCAGCTAATGATTCTCCGGATAATTTAATAAGAACTGTCTTTACCATTTTACCCTCCTATATCTTTAAATACTTTTTAACCGCATTATAACTACCAAACATACCAACAAGTAATCCAATTACTAATAATATTAATGATGTATATAAAATAAATGGATATGGTTCTACTAACTCACCTAAAGATGATGAAAATAATTTACCATCTAAAAAATTATATAAAGCATTATAACCATAAAAAGTAAGTACAATTGGAATAATTGAACCAATAAAGCCAATAAATGAACCTTCAATTATGAATGGTACTTTAATAGCCATATTAGATGCTCCAACTAATCTCATAATCTCTATTTCCGTTTTCCTTGAGAAAATAGCTAATTTAATTGTATTCGCAATTAGAAAAGCAGTTACCAATATTAATGCTACTACTCCGCCAATACAAACTTTTTTAATTACATCAAATATAGTAATTACTGATGAAATATATTCTTTTCCATAATTTATGTATGAAACATTATCTATTTTTTCAATTATTGATGCCGTATTATCAATTTCGTTTATATCTTTTACTTTTACCACATAACTATACATTAAGTGATTCTCACCAGCTGGCCAACTATCAATAGCGATTGAAATTATTTTATCTTTTTCTCTAACTTCTTTCGCCCATTCTTCTTTTGTCTTTGGTGTTACTTCACCGACATTATCAATTCTTACAAGATTATTCTTAACTTGTTCAATTTGATTTTCAGTTGCATCTTCATCCAAGAAAACAACAATTGAAGTATTACTACTTACATGTTCCGCCATATGTTCAACATTATAAGATAAAACAATCGATAAAGCTACCACAATTAAGGTAATTGTAATACAAGATATTGAAGCCAAAGATAATGAAAAGTTTCTAACAACACTCTTGCCAGCATCACGAAAATATCTATTTATACTTCTAAACAACTTCATAATACTTACCTCTTTCATAATCTTGAACAATTTTACCTTCATGTAAAACAACAACACGCTTTTTCATTGCATTTACAATATCCCTATTATGAGTAGTCATAACAATAGTTGTCCCCATCTTATTAATATCATCTAATACTTTCATAATTCCCATACTAGTATCAGGATCCAAATTACCAGTCGGTTCATCACAGATTAAAAGTTTTGGATTATTAACAATAGCTCTTGCAATAACCACTCTCTGTTGCTCTCCACCAGATAATTGATCAGGATACATCCTTGCTTTATTCTTAAGACCAACAAGTTCTAAAACTTCCATTACTCTATGGTGAATCTTTTTCTTATCATAATTAAAAACTTCCATCGCAAAAGCAACATTTTCATAAACAGTAAGTTTAGGTAATAATTTAAAATCTTGGAACACTACCCCAATCTTTCTTCTTAAAATATATACTTTACGATTTTTAAGTTTTGCTACATTAATACCGCCTATCATTATTGAACCCTTATCAGGTTTTTCTTCACGATATAGCATCTTAATTAATGTTGATTTTCCACTACCAGAAGCTCCAATTACAAAGACAAAATCACCTTTAGATATTGTCAAATCAATATCATATAAAGCAACCGTTCCTGTTTTATATGTTTTTTGTACATCTGTAATTCTTATTAAATCCATAAACTACACCTACCAATACTAAAATTAATTATAACAAATTTTTATATAACATTAAATATCTTTATATTATTTTACATATTTTTACATTTTTCCATTCTTTTCTTGACACTTGATTCATAAGTATCAACAATCAAGAAAAAGGCTTTGGAATCAATCTCACAAACAAGTTCTTTTAATTTAACATATTCATTAGTTGAAACAACACACATAAGCATTTTCTTTTTCTTATTTGTATATCCTCCCCTAGCATTCACAATTGTAACATCATAATTAAGTTTATCTGTAATATATTCCTGCACTATCAAAGGTTTTTCAGTTATAATATAAAATACTTTATTGTCAGATATACCAAGTGTTACCCTATCAACAATATAAGATGATACTAACAATGAAATAATTGCATATATAGCCTTCTCAAGGCCAAAAATTAAACCGCCTAAACTAATTAAAGTAAAATTAATAATGGTATTTGCCATTCCTAAACTTACATGAAAATATTTATGCATTACATCATATAAAGCATAGAAGCCACCTGGACTATATCCACTATTCTTAATAAGACCATTACCAAATCCTGTAAGTCCCCCACCAACAACCATAATTAAAAACAAAGAAGTATCCTCTAAGTCAATCATATTAGTAAAAAACAAAGAACACTTTACAAACAAAGGATATAAAAAAGTAACAGCAAGCATTTTAACAGCATAATCCCATCCCAAAAAAGCAAGACCAATCACTAAACAAATTAAATTAAGTATAAGTAAAATAATTGAGATATCCACTGTCATAAAATTAGCAAGCAAAATAGATAATCCAGTAGTACCACCAGCTACCACATTATATCTATCATAAAACAAATTAAAAGCAAAAGCAGCAATAAATAGACCAATAAAGAACAAAAATAAATTTTTCCAAAAATTTTTCTTTCTTAAATCAAATAAGAAATCATTAATGTTAAAATTATTCATTATCTTCTCCCCTACTACTAACTTCATAAGAGTCACAAACTAAATAGAAAATATTCTTATCAATTTCTCTTAATCCTTCTTTAACCAAGAAATACATTCGCGTAGGTACTACTGCCAGTATCAACGTTTGCTTATCATTAGAGTAACCGCCATGTGATTCAATTATTGTACTTCCTACACCTTCTAATGAAATTAAGAAATCTCTTACTAAATCATCCTTATTTTTATCAACTACAATATAAAAAGCTTTACTATCGGATATACCCAATAATATCTTATCCGTAAACATAGATATTAAATAAGCAACAACGATTGCATACATTACCGTTTTCCATGAAAAGACAATCTTACCTAAAATAATAATAGATACATTAATAAACATCATTGCTGTACCCATTGATATTTTAGAATATTTAACAACCATATTACCAATTATGTCAGTTCCTCCAGTACCATATCCACTCTTATAAATAAGGCCGTAACCAACACCAGCTAAAACACCACCCATTACTGCAATAACAATCATCTCTAAATTACCTA
The DNA here is from genome assembly GCA_946619755.1 of uncultured Clostridia bacterium. Lineage (GTDB taxonomy): Bacteria > Bacillota_I > Bacilli_A > RF39 > UBA660 > RUG705. The sequence goes on along the minus strand of CAMOMI010000013.1, from coordinate 16,794 downwards.
AATCTATCATATTAGTTAACAAAGCAGTCAAACTAACAAAAATAGGATATATTAAAGAACCAACTATTTGATTTTTTGTATCATTTATTCCTAAAAAGAAATAACTAATAATTAACAAAATAATATTAGTAACCATAATAAATGTTGATGGCGGTATTCCAAACTCTGCTAGTACTATTGACACACCACTAACTCCAAAACATACAATATTATATCTTAAAAAGAATAAATTAAAAGAAAAAGCAACGATTAAACAACCACTAAGTAACATTATATATCTTTTAACAAGATTCTTCTTATTTACTTTATCAATTAAATTATTAATCTGCTTTTCTCTAATTTTTTTAAATAACATCATTGCTACTACCTCCTTATATTCTTTTCTAACATTTCACCTATATCCCCATCTAATACTCCATCTACATTACTAGTCTCATAACCACTATCATTATCTTTTACTAATGTATATGGACACATAACATAACTACGTTTTCCACTACCAAAGCCAATACTCATCATATCGCCTTTAATCAAGTTTAATTCATTATTTTGTTTTTCCAATTCCAAACTATACAATTTATTTTTAAGAACTTCCATAGCTATTTCACGATTTCTAATTTGACTACGCTCATTTTGACAAGTAACAACAATTCCTGTAGGTATATGTGTAATTCTAACAGCCGAATCCGTTGTGTTAACCCCTTGACCACCTGGACCGCTACTTCGATAAATATCCACTCTTATATCACTATCATTAATCTGAACATCAATATTGTTATCAAACTTCGGTGTAACCAATACTGAAGCAAAAGAAGTATGTCTACGCTTATTGGCATCAAATGGACTAATTCTAACTAATCTATGTACTCCAATTTCACCTTTTAAATAACCATAAGCATTTTTACCATTAACTTCAAGCATAACGGACTTAATACCTACTTCTTCACCTATCTGTTTATCGATCTCAGTATACTTATATCCATTTTTTCCAAAATATCTTGTATACATTCGATATAACATATTTGCCCAATCGCAGGCTTCAGTTCCTCCTGCTCCCGAATGAATTTCTAAAAAGCAATCATTCTTATCAAACTCTCCTGATAAATATGTATCTACTCTGAGTCTATCAACATCTTTCTTTATCTCTTCATATTCCAAATTAATAACCTCAAGCATATCATCATCAATATCCATATTAATAAATTCAATATTATTTTCTATCTTATCTTTAACTTTACAAATATCACTAACCAAATTATTAAGATCATTATATTCTTTTAAAATAATATCTTTATCAGGTTTATTCCAGAAATTAACATCATTAATAATTACAGAAAGTTCATCTTTTCTTAGAATTTTACTATCTAAACCGAGAGTGACCTCCATATATCATTTATATCATTCATACAATCATTATATTTATTTAATATTTCCCTTTTATCTAGCACATAAACCACCATCCTAATCTAATTATAAACCAATTAAACTAAAAATAAAAGAAAAAGAAGTTCTTTTTCTAAACATTTTATAACTCTTCATTTTCTTTTAAAATACTCTCTATCTTTCTAACATCTCTAATAATTTTGGCAAGTTCATCTGGAGTAATTGCCTGTTCTTTATCTGATAAAGCCTCGTCTGGTTTATCATGTACCTCAATAATAAGTCCGTCGCATCCTGCAGCTACTGCTGCCACTGAATTTGGATATATCATATAACTATTCCCAGATGCATGACTAGGATCTACAAAAATAGGTAAATTCGTATTTTTTTTAATATACGGAATAGCCTGAATATCTAAAACATTTCTCGTACTATTATCAAATCCTCTAATGCCACGTTCACAAAGAATAACTCGCTTATTTATTCCATTTGTAATATATTTACTGGCATTAAGCCATTCATCATATGTTGCACTTAATCCCCTTTTTAACAACACTGGCTTATTATAAATACTTAATTCTTTTAACAATTCATAATTGTACATATTTCTAGCGCCAATTTGAATAATATCTATCTTATCAGCATATCTTCTAACTTGTTCAATGCTCATAAGTTCCGTCACAATTGGTAATCCTGTTATTTCCTTAGCCTCAATTAAATACTTTATTCCTTCATCACCTAACCCTTGAAAACTATCAGGATTAGTTCTCGGTTTAAAAACGCCTCCACGAAGAGCATCCACGCCAAGTTCTTTTAGTTTTTTTGCTATTCTAATAATCTGTTCACGTGATTCAACAGCACATGGACCTGCAATTATCATTACCCTTTTTTTCACTAATATCACTTCCAATCTAAAAAAACTTTCAAATAATTATCTTATATGAAAGATTTTTTATAACTATTCTTCTTCGTTATGGCTTTCTAATTTAACCAACACTTCTCTAGGCTTAGAACCATTCGGAGGTCCAATTATTCCTCTTTCTTCAAGTAAATCAATTATTCTAGCTGCTCTATTATATCCAAGTCTAAACTTTCTTTGAATTAAACTAGCGCTTATCTTACCTGCTGAAACGGCAAAATCAACTACTTCATTATAAATTGGATCGTCATATTCATCACTAGATGAATAATCATCCCCACTAGACGATGATGATGAATTAGATTCACTACTACTCCTGTCAACAGTAAGTGATTCATCATAAATAGCTTTTTGTTGACCAATTGTATAATTAACTAATTTCTCAATTTCCTCTTCTGAGACAAATGCTCCTTGAACTCTCATCGGAACAGATTCACCCATAGGCAAGAATAGCATATCACCTTTACCTAGAAGTTTTTCAGCACCGCCCATATCGAGAATTGTTCTAGAGTCAATCTGACTTGATACTGCAAAGCTGATTCTTGATGGAATATTCGCTTTAACAACACCTGTAATTATATCTGTTGATGGCCTTTGAGTGGCAACAATCAAATGAATACCAGCTGCACGAGCCATTTGCGTAATACGCATAATAGAGTCCTCAACTTCTTTTGCCGCAACCAACATAAGGTCAGCCAACTCATCAATAATAACCACAATATATGGTAATTTTTGATATTCTGGGTGTGTCTCACAGAATTTATTATAACCAACAATATTTTTATTTTTAGTATGTTCTAAAATCTCATATCTTCTTTCCATTTCAAGCACAATATTTTTAAGAGCAATTGAAGCTTTTTTTGCATCTGTAACAACTGGACTAAGCAAGTGTGGAACCCCTTCATACATTGAAAACTCAACCTTTTTAGGATCGACCAATACTAATTTAACTTGATCTGGTTTTGCTCTCATCAGTATTGAAGCAATAATACAGTTAATACATACTGATTTACCACTACCAGTTGAACCAGCAACAAGTAAGTGAGGTGTTGCATTAATCTCACACCATTTAACTTTACCCATTATATCTTTACCAAGCCCAACTGCAAGCAATGTCTTCTCATTAATTTCAGGCATACTTGACAATACTTCCTTAAATGATACGGAAGCATTAACTTTATTAGGTAGTTCAATACCAATTGTATTTTTTCCAGGAATTGGAGCTTGTATTCTTACATCCTTAGCAGCCATCGCCAAAGCAATTTCTCTTTGAATACCTAATAGCTTATTAACCTTAGTTCCTGCTTTTAAATCAAGTTCATATTGCGTAACTGTAGGTCCAATATTAACTTGCACTATCTTACCAGATATTTCAAACACTTTTAATACTTCTTCTAATTTTGTAATATTTTCTTTAGCAACTTGTTCATTTTCTTTACTATTAACATTTTTAACCGTTTTAAGAAGATTTAATGATGGCAATCTATAATTATCATTCTTTTTAACTTCTTCATGATCTTGAATAACTTCATCTGTATTTACAGTATCATTTTCCTTCTTAATTGGAATGTCAGCATCAATTTCTTCTTTTTCAGGAACTTTATCTTCTTTCTTATTAGTAAGTTCTTCAATAGATGAAATAACTATTCGTTTATCTTCAACCTCTTCTTTTTCTGTTTCTTCCTCATCTTCATCTTCATTAGCTGTATTTAACTTAGGTAACTTTATTTTCTTTATCACATTAAGAATAGATGTATTAAATAATAAAATTAATCCAAGAATTATCAATGTAATAACAACAATAATAATTCCATCTACTGAAAAAGCCCAATTAAATGCGTATGATAACAATGCCCCAAGCATTCCACCACCACAATTTTTGATAAAATCGACTGAATGAAAAGCCATCATTACATTGTCAAATGTTTCTTCAATAAGTTTAACAGATGGATTAACTTTAACATACTCCATATGTAATATCGTAAGTATGGCCATAACAATCAAATAAAGACCAATCGATGTACGTGATACCATTTTAGGACTTTTCCTTTTAACAATTAAGTAGACACCTAATGCTAAGAAACCAACTAATAATGGAAAATAAGCAATTCCCACTAAAAAAACTGCAAAACTTCTAACAAAATTTCCTGCTCTTCCATATCCTAACATTCCAATTATCGATAACAAGATTAATAAAACTCCAATTATCTCATTACTATATTCAAATTTATCATTATCTTTCTTCTGTTTCTTTTTTGCCATGTCTACCTCCACCTATATTGAAATTATAGCATTTTTACTATTAAAAGTAAATAGAAAAAGCGTCTTTAAACGCTTAAATAATTTAATGACTTCTACCACCATTTCTTTTGAAACCTTCAGATTTCATTTTTTCAATTTCAGCACGCAATCTAGCAATTTCTAGAGTTTGATCATACATTGACCTGCCACCATTTCTTTTGCTGTCTTTTAGTGACTTAAATATTTCTGGTTTTACAGAAGTAACAGCATATGAAACAGTTTCAAATTTAGATTGAACAGCATTAAGATTAGATATATGCAATGAAATTCCCTCATCTCTTAAAATACTAAAAGCTCGTTGATTATTAGCTAATTTTTCTTTTAACTTAGGACTATTTAATAATCGTTCCAATCGTTTGCACATATCATTTTTTTCCATATTAGCATACGTTACATAACTACCATCAGCATAATAATCTTGAGCTATTTCCCTAACATCGATATTTCCATTTAATCCATGTTGTGAATCCACTATTCTTGTTACTAAAAAGTCAAAGCCTTCATAAGCAACAACATCTAAGTACTCACCATTATAAAATTCAATTCCCGACCACTGCGCATTTAATCTATTATCATCATTAAATCCAAATTCTATTTTTTTCATATAAAACTCCTATACAATATAATTATATAATTTATTTGTATCAAACAATAACATTAATATATAAATAATTTGTAAAGAAAAAGTCAATGAAATTGACCTTTATCTCTTTACAAAATACTCTTGATACCACACTAAGAATGAATAGATAGTCCATATCTTTCTACTATTATCACGTTTACCATTCTTATGCTCTTCAAGTAATTTAATAATTTTATCTGTGTTAAAGAATTGATTTGCTTCACTAAATAATTTATACAAATCATGATATGTATCTTCTTCTTTAATCCATTCTCTAATTGGTACTGGAAAGCCTAATTTCTTTTTATTTGCCCATTTAGGATCTAATGTTTCTTTACACACTTGTCTAAAAGCATATTTAGTTTCATTTCCAACAATCTTATATTGTGAAGGAATACCAATAACATTAGATATTAACATTCTATCTAGAAATGGTACTCTAACTTCTAATGAATTAGCCATACTCATTTTATCAGCTTTTAAAAGAATATCCCCAATTAACCAAAAATTAAAATCAATATATTGCATTGTCGCCACATCATCATAATTCTTAGTTTTTTCATAATATGGTTTTGTTAATTCTTTAAATGTATGTCTATCTTGATAATTTAATATCTTATCAGCATCATGTGGATCAAAAATAAATGCATTACCAACATATCTATCTTCTAATTTCTTACTTCTTCTTACTAAGAAATTAAATCCAGTATGATTTCTAAAAGGATAAGCCAATATTCCAATACCTCTTCTTATCGGATAAGGTATTTTATTATACCAACTAACTGAATATGGCTCGTGATAAATATTATATCCACCAAATATTTCATCAGCACCCTCTCCAGATAATGCAACTTTTACATGTTTACTAGCTGTATTTGCCACAAAATATAAAGCTGCTGCTGAAGGATCAGCTAAAGGTTCATCCATATGATATTGAATTAGACTAAATTTATCAAAATATTCTTTTTTACTAATTTTTTTACTAATATTTTTTACTCCAATTTTCTCAGACAACTCTTTAGCATAATCAATTTCACTATACTTTTTATTATCATATCCTACGGTAAATGTCTTATCAACATCACTAAGCGTTGCCACAATTGAAGAATCTACTCCACTGGATAAGAAACTACCAACCTCAACATCACTTATTTTATGATATTTAATAGATTCATTTATTTCTTTTCTAATAATATCTTTCCATTCTTCTAAACTTTTACTATTATCACTAGTTAAATCTATCTCATAATATTTATGAATATCTATTTTACCATTCTTATAGGTTAAATAATGTCCTGGTCTTAACTTATAAACATTCTTAAAGAAAGTATCTTCCCCTACACTATATTGAAACGTTAAATATTGCTTTAACATATCTCTATTTAACTCTTTCTTAAAGTTAGGATGAGCTAAAAAAGATTTTATTTCTGATCCAAACATAAATTCATCATCATTTTTATAATAATATAATGGTTTAATTCCATAGAAATCTCTTGCCATAAATAAACTATTATCATTTAAATCATAAATAACAAAAGCAAACATTCCCCTAAGTTTATTTAATAGTTTATTACCATATTCTTCATATCCATGAAGTAATACTTCTGTATCACTTTCAGTCTTAAATTTATGACCTTTTTTTAATAATTCTTCTCTTATTTCTTGATAATTATATATTTCACCATTAAACATAACAGCTTTAGTACTATCTTCATTATATATTGGTTGATTACCCGCTGATAGATCAATAATTGACAATCTTCTAAATCCCAAAGCACAATCATCACTTACTAAATATCCATCAGAGTCAGGGCCTCTATGTTTAATAATATCTGCCATATCTTTTATAGTTTTTTTCTTATTTGGCGTTTTATCTACAAATCCGACAAATCCACACATAATATATCATCCTCACATCATAATCATTATAACAAATAACCATTTAAAATACAAATAAATAACCCTACTTTACAAATTATTATTATCAATTATTTTTTTAATTTTATTCTTCATACATGAACTTACTAATAAAGTTTCACTATTATTTTTAAAAATAATCTTATTTTGAGTTAAATCAAATTGTTTAACATTACAAATATTAACAATACATGATTGATGTGTCTTTAAAAAATTATTTCCTAATATACCAGCTATTTTCTCTATTGAATTTACTATATAATAACTTCCACTTACAGTATGAATAATACATCTTTTAATAAGTGGTTCCTTTTCAATATAATTAATATCAATATATGGAATTCTGTAAATACAATGATTATACTTAAAATTAAATATCTTATTTTTAAATATAATTTTTAAAGCTAATTCTAAATCACCTTTAAGTCTTTTCTCATATCCATTATTATTACAAATATAATCTAAAATCAATAATTTATTATCAAAAACATCACTAATATACTCTTTATTATTTATAATAAGAATAATTATACTATCAAAATCATTCTGTCTAATTAAAGAGGCAACTTTTAATCCAGATACAATAGTCATATCAACATTTAAAATATATATTTTTTTAAAATGATTATCATTTATAACATCTTGCATATCTTTATTATAAACATCAAAACTATGAATACGATAATCCACATCAAGACATGTATACAAACGATTTACACAACTTATATTTTTCTGTCTTAACTCATTATCGTCACCATAAATTATTATATCAAGCATAAGTTTCTCCTCCGCAAAAGAAATTATACTATTTGATAATTAAAATTCAAGAAAGTTGTCATAAATTTTACTAAAAATGTCAAGAAAAAAGGCTTTTTTGATTATTTACTAACCAATTCTAAAGCCTTATTTAATTGATTATCATTTTCTTTTTTAGGATCTTTTAAATATTCATCACTAAGTTTAACTTCGTCAGTAGGTTCAATTCCCTTTTCATTTATCCAATTTCCAAGTGGCGTTAACCAATTCTCTACTGTATACTTAATCATACTGCCATCACTTAATTGTTTTACCTGTTGAACCGTTCCTTTACCATAAGTTTTTGTTCCTACCACAAATCCATGATAACTCTCTTTAATAGCAGCAGCCAATATTTCGGAAGCCGAAGCACTATTACTATTTGTAATAATTGCTATTGGATATTTTCTTTTTTCAGCCGTCTTATCCTTTGTCGTCGTTGTCTTATCACCATTTTGAACCTTATAAATTATTTCTCCTTTAGGAAGTAAATAACTAGCTATATCCGTAACTGTTGATAAATAACCACCACTATTATCTCTAACGTCAATTACCAAAGCATCTATACCCTTTTCTTCCAAATTATCTAAACTTGTCTTAAACTGTTTTCCAGAAACCGAAGAAAATATTGAAATATCAATATAACCAATCTTTTTATTATTTTCTTCAAAGATTTCACTACTGATAGACGGAATCTCAACCTTTCCTCTTTCTAAAGTTAAAGTTATTTCATTATCATCCCTAATAATAACCATCTTTATTTTCCCCTTAGCTTCACTCTTAATATAATTAGATAACTTATTAACTCCAAGTTTTAATGCATCCATATCATCGACTGTCTTAACTATATCACCCTTTTTTAATCCTGCTTTACTTGCTGGTGTATCGTCATATACTTCAAATATTGTTATTTCTTTTTCACTCTGTCTAATACTACATCCAATTCCTTCATAAGTTCCATTCACAATCTGATTAAAACTATCAGTAGTTGAAACATTATTATAACTAGTATACACATCACCAACTGACGATACCATTCCATTAATAGCAGATTCAACTAACTTATTCTTATCAATATCCCCATAATAATTATCTATAAGTACATCGTAAACATCATAAAGTTTATTAAAATCATTTATAAGTTTAAAATAATTCCTGCCGCCACCAATAATAGTTAATACCGACAAACAAGCAAAAACGCCTAACAATATAGATACAATTGTCACAATAAAGACTTCTGAAAAAGAATAATTATTTTTATCACTAAAAACAAAAAAGATTTTTCCTAATATTTTTCCTATTTTAGTTTTTCCAAATTTTGTTTTCTTATAATGTTCTTTTTTTCTCTTTCTAATTAATTTTTTTTCAAGTTTAATCTTTTTTTTCTCTTCCTTAATAATTCTTTTTGATTCCAGTATTTTACTATTATCTTTTTCTTTTTTATTAACAGTCTTCATAATAATCTCCTAACAACAAGTCTAGCATATAAAAATTATTAAAACAAGAAAATCCCTTAATTTTACATATTTTTTTACTTAAAATACATACTAAAAATGGTGAATTATTTATGAATTATATAATTAATAGATTAAAAAAAGAAACTAATAACAATGAAAATATTATTATCAGAAAAAAAAGTATTTTATTTAAAAAGATATATATTATCTATAATGAAACGATCACTTCTTCTGATAGTATTTCAAACTATATAATTCGTAGTTTAAACAACATTTATATTCCTACTTATAATCATATCCTAGATAGAATAAGCAATTTTAAATATAAAGAACTAACCACCTACGAAGATATCTCTTATTATCTAAATAGTGGTTTTACAATTATTCTTTTTAATAATAATAAATATATTGCTTTAGAAACCAGAAAAAACTTATCTCGTGGTATAACTACCCCTACTACCGAAAATGCTCCTCGAGGTGCCCTAGATTCATTTACTGAAAATATTGAAAATAATATAGGACTTATCAAAAGAAGAATAAAAAGTAACAATTTATGGATTAAAAACTATCAATTAGGTAAATATACTAAAACTAGTGTATCTCTATTATATATAAATTCCATTGCAAAAAAAGAAATAATTGATACTGTTGATAAACTGTTAAATAAAATAAATATTGATGGAATTATTGCAACCGGAACTATTAGAAACTTAATTGAAAAAGAAAACAAAAATAATTTTCCTAACACAATGAGTGCCGAAAAACCATATACTGCCGTCAAATACCTATTACAAGGTAATGTCGTTATTCTAGCTGATAATGATCCATTTGCCCTAATTATGCCTACTAATATAAACGATTACTTCATCTCTGAAGAAGATGATTTTAACAAAAGTATTAATGTTACTTTAACTAGAATTATCAGATATCTTACTTTTTTTATTACCCTCCTAACACCAGGAGTATATATTGCCCTAACTACATATAATCAAGAAATAATCCCAACTGAACTATTAATAAGTATTGCTGCTCAAAGAGAAAACGTTCCCTTTTCTACTTTTGTTGAAGCTCTTCTAATGATGATTTCTTTTGACATTTTAAGAGAAAGTGACTTGAAGATACCCAGTTTTGCTAGTTCGGCCATTTCAATTGTTGGGGCATTAATCTTAGGTGAAGCTGCCGTTAGTGCTGGTATTGTATCACCAATTATGATCATCGTTATCGCCATTACTTCAGTATCTTCTCTTACTTTTGTTGAACCAGAATTTATTAATGCATTAAGGCTATATCGTTTATTATTTATGATTGGTGGTGCCTTATTTGGGATGCATGGTATCTTACTTGTATTCATTTATATGATTATTAAACTATCAAGTTATGATTTTTTAGGTGTCCCATACCTTACTCCATTTTCTCCACCAATTACTGCTAATCTAAAAGATAGTATCTATAAAGCACCAACAAGAAAAATAGATAGACGAAATCCTCAATTATCCAATAATATAATCAAAAACAAAACTGGAGGTCCATATGAAGAGTAAAACATTATTATTAATTGTCATTATTCTATTATTAACTGGCTGTTATGATCACAAAGAATTAAATAAAATAGCGATCCTTACAGCCACTGAAATTAATAAAAATAATGATGAATTTATTATAAATGCCGAAGTAGTAAATCCTCAATCGCCAGATAAAACAACCTATATTCAAGCTCCATTCATAATCTATACTGGTAAAGGAAAAACAATCAGTGAAGCATATCGTCAAATAAAATTATCTTCATCTAGATATCTCTACCCAGATCACTTAAGTATCCTCATTATTAACGAAAAAATAGCTAAAGAAGATATCACCGAAATCTTTGATTTTTACTTACGTAACCCATCAGTCAGAACTGAATTTAATGTCCTTATTGGTAAAAATGAAGATATCTTATCATTAACAACTCCAATTGATAAACTATCCTCATCTAGTATATTAGAAAGCATTAAAACTAATAATCAATATCAAGGTATAACTAATCTAGTTACCCTAGATGATATGAGTATTATGTATTTAAACCCCCATAAAGAAATTATCTTACCATCTATCAAAATTGAAAATGATAATAAAGATAGCGATAATATCAAAAATACTGAAGACACTAAAATAGATTCTACCTATAAACTATCAAACCTAGCAGTCTTTAAAGGTAATAAATTACAAGGTTATCTTACTGATGATGAAAGTATTACTTATAATTTAATCACTAATAACGTTAAAAATAGTATTATTACTTATGAATGTGACAAAAACAAATACCTAACTGCAGAAATAATTACTAGTAGTTCTAAAATAAAACCTAAAAATAATGAAATAAACATTGATATTAATATAAGCACTGTTATAAATGAATCTAATTGTAATATTGAACTAAATAATGCCAAAACTATTAAACAATTAGAAAAAGAATTATCATCTTATCTTAAAGAAAAAACAGAAAAAAATATTAATAATATTAGAAAAAAATACAATTCAGATATCTTTGGCTTTCTAGATGAAATCTATAAACATGACTATAAAACATACCAAAAGGTAAAAAATAATTGGTATAATCAAGAATTTAAAAATATTAAAATAAATATAAATTCTCAAATAAATATTATTGGAAAAGGAAATATAATGGAGGGCAACAATGAAAAAAATTAGTTATCTTGAATTATCATCCATCTTTCTAGTCATTCTAATTACCTTTAATTCAGGTATAAATCTTTTTCTAATAAAAAATACATCAGGAATTGATTCCTGGTTATCTATAATTATAGGATATATTATTGGTTTAATCTTTCTTCTTTTAACTATTTATATATCTAACTATCATAAAGAACTAAATCTTTTTGAAAAAAATAAACATTTATTTAAAGATTTTATAGGCACTATCATTAATATTATTATTTCAATAATATTCTTTATTATTGCCATAACTCTTTTATATAATATATCAAGTTTCATAAATACCCAATTCTTATATCATACACCTATACTTATTACTATGTCATTACTTATTATCTTAAGTATATACTGTGCTACCAAAGAAATAAATATCATTGCACACATTAGTTTATTACTTATGGCCATAAATATCATTATGTTTATTTTATGTAATATCTCTCTAATAGGTAATATTAAAATCGATAATTTACTTCCCTTTCTAAAAACAAATTACTTAAATATCATCATTTCTTCATTAAAAATAGCTTGTATAAACACCTTACCTATCTTAATAATACTAATTATTCCCAAAGAGAAAATAACTAATCAGAATAAATATCAAAAATCATTGATAATTACTTATATCATAGGCACTCTCATTTCATTAATAATTACACTAACTACCATTAGCATTCTAGGTATTTATTTAACCAATATGTATGAATATGCTGAATATATGGTCTTAAAAAAAGTAAAATTATTTGGGTTCTTAGAAAGAGTTGAAAATATTATCTCTATGAAATGGATTACAGAAACATATATTTATTTAACTTTAATTATTTATTCTTTAACTAAGAATATTAAGAAAAAAAATAAAAATACCGATAATTGTATCAGTATAATAATTGGCATTGTCTTAGTCATAACTACTAACTATGTATTTAAAAACATAACTATTTTTAACAATTTTATTAAAAATATCTTTATCTATATAATAGCCATTTTATTCATTATTTATATTCTTATAACTACTAAAATAATATTTACAAAAAAAGAATAATAATTAATAATATTATTTTACAAATAATATAAAAATGATATAATTAATTTAGGTGATATTAATGTTTTTTAGAAGGAAAGCTATTTTATTAATTCATGGCTTTGTTGGTGGAATATACGATTATGATTCATTTCCAAACGAATTAGAATTATATAACGATTTTGACGTTTACACATTTACATTACCCGGTCATGAAAAACACATTGTCAAAGATGTTAAATTTGAAGATTGGATAAAATCAGCTGAAAATCAAATTGAGTTTCTAATTAAAAATAAATACAAAACAATCTATGTAATTGGTCATAGTATGGGTGGTGTCATCGCTGCACATTTAGCATCTAAGTATAAAGCAGTTAAAAAATTAGTTTTAGTAGCCCCTGCTTTTAGATATTTCTATTTTAAAGATGGTAAAGTAAATATCAAAGGTATGAATGATACCCTTAAAAATATGCCAGAATTACTAAAAAAAGAAAGTAAAGAAAAAATAATTGAAAGAATTCAAAAAACACCAATTACTACAATGATTGAATTTACCAAATTAGTTAGCAAATATCAAAATGACTTAGAAACAATTACATGTCCTACATTAACTATCCATGGTCTAGATGACAAAGTAGTTCCATCAGATGGCACTGATTTAGTCTACAACACCATTAATTCTAAAACAAATATTTTAATGAATATTAAAAGTGTGACTCATGATTGTTTCACTAAAGAAAGAAAAGAAGAAGTAAAAAACAATATTATCTCTTTCTTAAGAAGAACTCCACATAATAAAAAAGAAATAATAAACATATAATACTTTATAGCAATATAAAGTATTTTTTCATAAATTACTTGCTAATTAATAAAATTTGTGATAAATTATATAAAGAACACAGGGGATTAGTTAAATGGTATAATAATGGTCTCCAAAACCACTGTTGGGAGTTCGATTCTCTCATCCCCTGCCATTTTTGATAATAAAGCGACTAGTTTAAAGTCGCTTTTTTCTTATTTTATATGGTTTTGCTAAACATAACAGTAGTTATAAAGTCTTCCATTATCAACTCCATAATGATTTGGTGGCATTTTTGGTGGCAAATTTAATTATAAATAATAATTATTTTGTTATTATTTCGATGAGTTTCTTCGTACTAAAATTAGGTACATGATTTTTAGATAATGCAATTCCTATATACCTACTAGGAATTATTTCTTTTATTTTTAATTCATATAATTCTTTATTTTTAATCGCATCTTTAATATATTCTTTAGTTGCATATCCAATACCAAGTCCAATTTTAGCAAATTCAAGAACAAGTGAGTAACTTGCAAGTTCCATATTAGGTCTAAGAACTATATCATAACTACTAGCAAAATTATCCAAAAATTCTCTTGTATTTGATCCTTTAGCTTGAAGTATCAAAGGATATTTATTTAAATCTTTAATTGATAAATCTTTATTAACTAAATCCAAATAATTTTTGTTTACAACAAAACAATCATTTATTTTTTTACATTTAATTATATCAATATCATTACCATAATTTTCACGTGCCAAATTTAATATAACAATATCAATTAATCCATTTCTAAGTTTTGGCAACAATTCAGAACTAATATTAGTAATAATTTGTATATCTATTTTCGGATACATTTTATGAAATTTTTCCAAATAAGGAAGTAAAAATTCCTTTGTAAGCGTAGCACTTACTCCTATTTTTATACATCCAGTTTCTAAATTAACCAGCTCAGTAAATTTATTTTCTGCATTATTTATATATTCAATAGCTTGCTTAATGTAACTATAAAACTCTTTTCCTTCTTCAGTTAATATAACACCCCTCTTAGTTCTAACAAATAAATTACCTCCTAATTGTTCCTCTAGATTTTTAATGGATTTGCTAATTGCCGGTTGCGAAATATTTAATTCTTCACTAGCTTTAGTTATATTTCCATTATTTGCTACCGTATAAAATACTCTATATAATTCAAAGTCAATATTCATAATAACCTCCGGTTATGATAAACATAATAAATATGTATTTTAATTATATCAATAAAAAGTATATAATACAAGTGAATGGAGGAAAAATATGAAAAAAATAATAAATAATGCAAATAATCTAACAAAAGAAAACTTAGATATGACTACGAATAAAGTAAGAGCTATCATATTAAATAATTTAAATATTACTATGGTAGATTATAGCAATATATTAATGATGCCAGGTGGAAAAATAGAACCAGGTGAAAATGAATTAGAAGCATTAAGACGAGAATTAAAAGAAGAATTAGGACTAGATATTAGTGATGATAAAGTAATACCATTTATTGAATACAATAACTATTTATATAATTACCCATCTAAGAATGGTAAGAAAATTAATAAATTAGTTACAACAAAATATTTTATTATTAGAAGCAATAATCAAATTAATTTATCAAAAAATAACCTAACGGAAAGTGAAAAAAATCAAACATTCAAAGTGTTAAATGAAAACATTTTACATATTAATAGCATAATTGCTAATTATAATTCTACTAATCCAAGATGGCCATATTTAAAAAAAGAATTAATAGATGTTCTTTATGAATTGAATTTCATTTTTAAAGAGGTATTTGAAGAAGCAGCACGTGAAGCAGTTCAAGATCCTGACAGTTGGAAATATATACCAGATACAGCGGTATATCTAGATAACAATAATGTAATTAGAAAAATAAAAACTAATAAAAAAGTTGCTGATTATTCATGATTATAGGTATTTGTGGTAAATCAGGATGCGGTAAAAGTACATTAGCAAATCAAATAATAGAATTAACAAATAATAAAGCAATACATTTAGATATTGATAAAGTTGGACATAAAGTCTTACTATTACCTGAAGTTCAAAAAGAATTAATAAATTCATTCGGAGAATCAGTTGTTAAAGAAAAAATTGTTGATAGAAAAAAACTTGGAGAAATAGTTTTTGATTCAAGGAACGAAATGAATAAATTATCTGATATTACATGGAAATATATGCAAAGAGAAATAGATAACTTTTTAACCATTCATAAAGATAAAATTATTATTCTAGATTGGCTATTGTTATCAATTTCAAAATACTTTGATATGTGTGATATAAAAATACTTTTAGATATACCATATGAAGTGAGGAAACAAAGAGCAATGAAAAGAGATAACATATCAGAAGAAGCATTTGATTTAAGAGAAAAAGCAAGTATTGAATTTGATGAAAGTAAATTTGATTATGTTTTAAAAACAAATGGTAAAGAGATAGTTAAAAGGTTGGTGAAATCGTTATGACAAAAGTTTTATATCCAGGAAGTTTTGATCCAATGACTAAAGGACATATGAATATTGTTGAACAAGCAAGTGTTTTATTTGATGAAGTAATAATAGCAGTTATGCAAAATCCTTTAAAAAAATCTGGATTGTTTACTTTAGAAGAAAGAGTGGAAATAATTAAAGAATTATATCAAAAAATGAATAATGTAAAAGTTATTTCTGCTAGTGGTGCTGCAGTTGATGTTGCATTGCTTAATGAGTGTAAAGCAATTATTAGAGGACTTAGAAGTTTAAGTGATTATGATTTTGAGGTAGGATTGCAACAAATGAATAAAGAAATATCAAATAATAAAGTAAATACCATTTGTTTATTTG
>CAMOMI010000012.1 GCA_946619755.1 uncultured Clostridia bacterium | reverse complement strand
AAGTTGCTGGTATTTTTTTATGTCCAAATTTCTTAATAGAACTTTGGACTTTTTTACATATTTTTAACCATAAAAATGTATAATTAAGTATAAGAGGCAGACAAAAATAATATTAATATGATATAATTATATAGAGGTGGAATATGCGAGTTGTAATTAGTGCAGGTGGAACAGGTGGACATATCTATCCCGCTATTGCCATTATTAATAAAATTAAAGAAGAAGAACCTGATAGTGAAATTTTATATATTGGAACATCAGATCGTATGGAAAAAGATTTAATTCCTGAATTAGGTATCAAATATGAAGAAATAAAAGTTAGTGGCTTAAAAAGAAAATTAACTCTTGAAAACTTTAGAGTTTTATATCAATTTCTTCATGCTAGAAATAAATGTAAAAAACTTATTAAAGAGTTTGATCCAGATGTTGTTATTGGAGCTGGAGGATATGTTACTGGACCTGTTATTTGGGCTGGAAAAAAACTAGGCAAAAAAACGTTTATCCATGAGCAAAATTCTGTTGTTGGCTTATCAAACAAGTATTTAACTAAATATGCTGATAAGATTGGCGTATCATTCTCATCAACATTAGATAAATTTCCTAAGGATAAAGTCGTATTAACAGGAAATCCTTGCAGTGAAAAAGCAATTGGTATGAAAAAAGCCAATAAAGAAGCATATGGTTTAACCAAAAATAAAAAACTCGTTTTAATAGTCATGGGCAGTCTAGGTAGTAAAACTGTTAATGATAAAATTGTTTCGTTCTTAAATGATTTTAAAGACAAAGATTATGAAATTTTGTTTGTAACTGGTAATTCTTACTACGAGAAAGTGAAGAAAATCCGCGTTCCAGATAATGTAAAAATAGTTCCGTTTGTCTATGAACTACCATCTTTAATGAAAGCAACTGACCTAATGGTTTCACGCGCTGGAGCTTCTACAATGAGCGAAATTCTTGTCTTAAATATTCCAACTATCTTTATTCCTAGTCCTTATGTAACTAATAATCATCAATATAAGAATGCCATGGATTTAGTTAATCAAAATGCAGCATTAATCCTTGAAGAAAAAAACTTAACCAAAGATAACTTGATAAATTTAATTGATGATACCTTAAGTGACAAAACAAAATATAAAAATATAAAAGATAATTTGAAAGAATTAGGAATAAAAGACAGCGCCGAAAGAATCTATGAAGTACTCAAAGGAATGATTATGGATGATAAAAAGTTTTTTTGACAGCAATAATATTGAATACAAAGAGAACATTTCTTTAAAAAAATATAATACTTACAGATTAGATACTAAATGTTCATATTTGGTTTTTCCTAAAACATGTAATGAACTAATTCTTTTACTAAAAGAATTAAAAAAAGAAAAAATACCATATTTAGTTTTAGGAAATGGCTCTAATATTATATTCTCAATGCCAACTTATACTGGTGTTATAATTAAATTAGATTATTTAAATAAAGTGACATATAAAGATAATACAGTTACTGCTGAAGCAGGTTATTCGCTTATTAAACTTGCTATGGATACGGTAGAAAAAGGACTAAGTGGTCTTGAATTTGCAGCCGCTATTCCAGGATGTGTTGGAGCATCAACTGCTATGAATGCTGGTGCTTATAATAGCGACATCTCAAATGTTATTGAATCTGTTAAAATATTGACACCTGATTACAAAATAATCAATAAAAGTAAAGAAGAATTATCATTTTCATATCGTGATTCTTTCCTTAAACAAAATAAAGATTATATTGTATTATCAACAACGTTTAAGTTGCTACCAGGTGATAAAGAAACTATGCTAAATCAAATAAAAGAAAGAAGAGAAAAACGCATAGCTTCTCAACCATTGGATATGCCAAGCGCCGGTAGTGTATTTAGAAATCCAGAAGGCATGTATGCTGGTGCTTTAATTGAAGCTGCTAAACTAAAAGGATACTGTATAGGCGACGCTATGATCTCAGAAAAGCACGCTAACTTTATTGTAAATAAAGGAAATGCAACTGGCAAAGAAATAATCAAATTAATTGAAAAAATCCAAAAAGAAGTTAAAGATAATTATCATATTGATCTAAAATTAGAACAAATAATAATTGAATAGGTGTGATACAAATGACCGCAAAAAAAGTAAGAATAAAAGTAAAAAAAAGAAAAATTAATTATATAAGAATAATTATAACATTATTGATAATTACAGTTCTTGTTTTAATTGTGGTTCATTTATTACACTTACCAGTCAAAAATATTTATATAACTGGGAATCATATTTTAAGTGATAAAGACATAATTAGTGCATCGTCACTTGATAATTACCCACCATATATTAATACTTATTTTAGTAATATAAAAGAAAAATTATTAAAAAACGCTTATATTGAAAATGCTGAAATAAGAAGAAAAATGGTTAATAAAATATATATTAATGTTAGCGAATATAAACCAATAGCTATATATAATGATAAACTTATTTTATCATCTAAACAAATTGTTGATAATAAATATAATATTGATTATGTTCCATATATAACCAATAAAATAGATGATATTTATGATGATTTTGTCACTAATTTTGCTAAAATAGATAATGATATTTTATTAAAAATATCTCATATTGAATATGCTCCGAATGAAGTTGACAAAGGAAGGTTTATCTTATATATGGTCGATGCTAACTATGTTCACATTACATTAACAAAAATAGAGAAACTCAATAAATACAATTCGATTGTAAGTGAGTTGGATGGCAAAAAAGGAATTATCTACTTAGATTCTGGTGATTATGTAGAAATTAAAGGTTGACATAAAAAAATACTTATTATATAATTTAATTAAGATAAATAGGTAGGTGGCTTATGAGATTAAATAATAAAGGACAAACCTTGGTAGAATATGTATTAATTATATCTTTAATAACAGTTGTCGCAATTGCTGTTGTTAAGATATTTGGTGGTTACCTTCAAGATACTGTAACTAAAATGGGCTGTGAAATGATGGGGAAAGAGTTTGTTGAAGGCGCTAAAGTTGGTGAAGGATATTGCCAAGGAGATGAAAATAGGTTACTTGGAGATTAGAGACCGCAAGGTCTTTTTTTTTATTGATAAAAATCTAATATAATAGTATAATTAAGTAAAGGAGGTTCTTTATGTTTTATACTTGGCTTATTATTGTTGTATGTCTTGCCATATTAGAAATGGTTACGGTATCTTTAGTTAGTATTTGGTTCGTCTTAAGTGGTTTATTGTCAATGATCGTATCATTATTTACCGATAACATTACTATCCAGATTGCAGTCTTTGTCGTTTTTGGCGTTATCTTTATGCTACTTACTAAGAAATTTGTCAAAAAAGCCATTCCAACCAAAGAAAGAACAAACCTTGATCGTATAATTGGCATGGAAGGTATCGTTACCGAAAAAATTACTAAAACTAAATCAGGTGAAGTAAAGGTAGATGGCAAAAGATGGACAGCTGTTGCCGATGAAACTATACAAGAAGGCAGTGTTGTCAAAATATTAGAAATTAATAGCACAAAATTGACCGTAAAAAGAATGGAGGAGTGATATTATGGATATTTTTATAGCTATTATTGTTATTTTATTAATTATTATTATTCCAAGTGTTAAAATTGTTCCACAAGCTAAAAGTTACGTTATTGAAAGACTTGGATCATATTACAAAACATGGGGAAATGGATTACATTTCAAAATACCATTTATTGACCGCGTTTCAAATGTTACCACAATGAAAGAGATCGTAAAAGATTTTGCTCCACAGCCAGTAATAACAAAAGATAATGTTACAATGCAAATAGATACAGTTGTCTATTTCCAAATAACTAACCCAAAACTTTATACATATGGGGTTGAAAATCCAATAAATGCCATTGAAAATTTAACTGCTACAACCTTGAGAAATTTGATTGGTGAATTAGAATTGGATCAAACACTAACATCACGTGATATTATTAACAGCAAAATGAGATCAATTCTAGATGAAGCCACTGATCCATGGGGTATAAAAGTAAATCGTGTTGAGGTTAAGAATATTTTACCACCACGTGATATTCAAGAAGCCATGGAAAAACAAATGCGTGCTGAACGTGAAAGAAGAGAAAAAATTCTTCAAGCCGAAGGTGAAAAGAAATCTAGTATACTTATTGCCGAAGGTGAAAAAGAATCAGCTATCCTAAGAGCTGAAGCTAAAAAAGAATCTCAAATTAGAATTGCTGAAGGTGAGGCTGAAGCTCTACTTAAAATAAAAGAAGCTGAGGCAAATGGAATAAAACTATTAAAAGAAGCCAATGCAGATTCATCTGTATTAACTCTTAAGAGTTATGAAGCTTTAGCTAAAGTAGCTGAAGGAGCATCTACTAAAATAATTATTCCTTCTGATATGCAAGGAATTGCTTCATTCGGAACAGTCATTAATGAAATGATTCAAAAAGATAAAAAAGAAAAATAAAGAAGAGCAATCTTCTTTTTTTCTGTCATAAAATAAGTATATTATGAATAATTTTTAACGAATTAGCAATTATGGTATTGACATTGCTAAAAAAGATGTTATAATTAATTTAGCAATTAAAAAATGCAATTGCTAAGGAAGTGATATTTTGATAACAGAGAGGCAAAAAAATATCTTAAAATATATTGTTGAAGAATATGTAAAAACTGTAAAGCCAATTAGTTCGAATGAAATATGTAAAGTACTAAATTGTTCTAGTGCCACCATTCGAAATGAAATGGTTATTTTGGAAGATATGGGCTATCTTGAAAAAAATCATTTTGCTTCAGGGCGTCAACCAAGTGAACAAGGATATAAATATTATGTTGATAACATAATGGCTCCCAAAGATATTACTGGTGAAGATATGTTAAAATTACAAACTATCTTTCATAATCAGTCGTTAGTTTTAACCGATGCCATTCAAAAAAGTTTGGAACTTGTTGCCGAAATAACTAATTATACATCTGTTGTACTTGGAAAATCTTCCAATGAAAACAAATTAAAGAAAGTTGAAGTAATATCCTTAGATAATGATAAAATCTTAACAATGTTAATTACCGATAAAGGTTATGTTGAATATAAAAATCTATATTTACCAGACACTGATATTGAAGAAGTGGTAAAGACAGTTAATTTAATTAATAAGATGATTGCCGGTACACCAATAAACGAAATAAGCGAAAAATTAGAATTTGATGTCAAACCGATTATTGCAAAATATGTAAAGCAACATGAAGTATTATATAATGCCTTTTATGACGCTTTCACAAGCTTTACTAATAAGGCGAGTGACGTTCATTTTGCTGGTAAAACTAACTTCTTAAAACAACCTGAATTTAACAATATTGAAAAAGTAAAAGAAATGCTTAATAAGTTTGATGATATTGCAACGATTGGTGAAATGAAAGAAGAAAACAATGGCATAAATATATACATTGGTAAAGATTCTGAACTATCTGAAGATGTATCTGTCATTAAAACAAAATATAACATCAATGGAGAAGAAGGAACAATTGCTATTATTGGACCAAAAAGAATGGAATATGAGCGAGTAGTAAACCTACTTAATTATATAAAAGAAAATATTAATGAACTAAATGATAAGTAGAAAAGAGGCAGAAATGGATAATAAAAAAGAAACAGAAGAAAAAGAAATTAAGCAATGTGAGTGTCAAAATAAAGAGTGTAAAAAAGATAATAATCACAAAGAAAAACACCATTGTCATCATGAAGAATATGAAAAAGAAATTACAGAATTAAAAAATAAGATCAAAATTCTTGAAGACACAACCTTAAGAACTCAAGCAGAACTGCTAAACTATCGTAAAAGGAAAGATGAAGAAACTAGTAGAATTTTAAAATATGCTGAAGAAGATATTTTAAAAGGATTTCTTCCAATCTTAGATAATTTTGAAAGAGCAATTATGATGGATGACAATAATTTTGGTGACGAAACGTCTAAGTTTTTAGAAGGTTTTAGATTAGTTTATAATCAAACTAAAGAATTGTTAAATAAGTTTGAAGTTAAAGAAATCGAATGCTTGGGTATGGAATTTGATCCAGCAATTGCTCAAGCAATTTCAACAGCTAAAGATGAAACTAAGCCATCAGGCACAGTCTTACAAGTATATCAAAAAGGTTATATGTACAAAGATAAAGTATTAAGACTTGCTATGGTAATTGTAAATGAATAATAAAAAAAGGAGAGATGAAAAATGAGTAAAATTATAGGAATTGATTTAGGAACAACAAATAGTTGTGTTGCAATATATGAAGGTGGAGAAGCAAAAGTTATTACTAATCCAGAAGGAATGCGTACTACACCATCCGTTGTTGCTTTTAAAAAAGGAGATATTATTGTTGGACAGAAAGCAAAGAACCAAATGGTAACCAACAAAGATACAATATCATCAATTAAGAGAAAAATGGGAACAAGTGATAAAGTTCATGCCAATGATAAAGATTATACACCAGAAGAAATATCAGCGATGATTTTAGGAGATTTAAAGAAAACTGCTGAAGAATATCTTGGTGAAAAAGTATCAAGAGCAGTAATTACTGTTCCAGCATATTTTAACGATTCACAACGTCAAGCTACTAAAAATGCTGGAAAAATTGCCGGCTTAGAAGTTGAAAGAATAATTAATGAACCAACTGCCGCTGCCCTAGCTTATGGCTTAGATAAACAAGACAAAACGCAAACCGTTTTAGTATATGACCTTGGTGGTGGTACATTCGATGTATCCATTCTTGAACTAGGCGATGGTGTATTTGAAGTTAAATCAACAAGCGGTAATAACAAACTTGGTGGAGATGACTTCGATGAAAGAATTATGGATTGGATGGTTAAGGAATTCAAAAAAGAATCAGGTATTGATTTGTCATCTGATAAAATGGCTATGCAAAGAGTTAAAGATGCTGCTGAAAAAGCTAAGAAAGACTTATCAGGTATGTCTTCAACCGAAATATCATTACCATTCATTTCACAAGGTGAAGATGGCCCAATTCATTTAAATATGAATTTAACTAAAGCTAAATTTGAAGATTTGATTAGTGATTTAGTTGAATCAACTCTAGAACCAGTAAGAAAGGCTATGAAGGATGCTAAATTATCAAAGAATGATATTGATAAAGTATTACTAGTTGGTGGATCAACAAGAATTCCTTGTGTCCAAGAATTAGTTAAGAAAGAATTAGGCAAAGAGCCTTCAAAAGAAGTTAACCCAGACGAAGTTGTTGCTATGGGTGCTGCTATTCAAGGTGGCGTCTTAACTGGAGACGTTAACGATATTGTCTTACTTGATGTTACACCTTTATCACTTGGTATTGAAACATTAGGTGGCGTTATGACAGTTCTAATTCCAAGAAATACAACTATTCCAACAAGTAAAAGCCAAGTATTCTCAACCGCTGCCGATAACCAACCTGCCGTAGATATTCATGTATTACAAGGTGAAAGAAGTATGGCAAATGACAATAAAACATTAGGTAACTTCCAACTTACCAATATTCCACCAGCACCAAGAGGAGTACCTCAAATCGAAGTTACATTTGATATTGATGCTAATGGTATCGTTAACGTAAAAGCTAAAGACTTAGGTACTAACAAAGAACAATCTATAACAATTACTGCTACAAATACCTTATCAGATGAAGAAATTGACAAGATGATGAAAGAAGCTGAAGCTCATAAGGAGGAAGATAATAAAAAGAAAGAAGTAGCTGATACTAAAAATGAAGCTGAACAAGTAATCTTCATGACCGAGAAAGCTCTTAAAGATTTAGGTGATAAGGTAAGTAAGAAAGATAAAGAAACTGCTGAAGAATTAATTGAAAAAACTAAAAAAGCCCTTGAAGGTGAAGATTTGGATAAAATTAAAGATGCCAAAGATGAACTTCTAAAGAAAGCTAATGAATTAGCAACCAAAGTTTATGAAGAAGCTGCTAAACAAAATCAAAACAAGGAATCAACTTCTGAAGCAGATGAAGAAGAAACATCTAAGGAATCTAAAAAAGATAAAGATGACGTTGTTGACGCTGAATATGAAGAAAAATAAGTAATCAAGTTCTAGATATCTAGAACTTCTTACTTGTATATGGAGGTCTTATGAATAAAAGAGATTATTACGAGGTGCTTGGTGTTGAAAAAAATGCCTCTGAAGCTGATATAAAGAGTGCTTTTAGACGTCTAGCTAAAAAATATCATCCAGATGTTTCTAAAGAAGAAAATGCTGCCGAAAAATTTAAAGAAGCACAAGAAGCCTACGCCGTATTATCTGATCCAGAAAAAAGAAAACAATATGATCAATTTGGACATAGTGCCTTTACCAATGCAAATGGTGGCTTCTCAGGATTTGAAGGCTTTGACTTTGGTAATGTATCTGATATCTTTGAAGACTTATTTGAAGGTATGGGATTTAGTACTGGCAGAAATCGTAGAGCAAGCACTAACAGTCCCAGAAAAGGGGCCGATATTTTGCATCATATAACAATTGACTTTGAAGAGGCTGTTTACGGAACTAAGAAAGACATTAAGATTGATGTTGATGAAGATTGCGATGAATGTCATGGTAAAGGTGGATTTGATTCTAAAACTTGTTCAGAGTGCCATGGAAGTGGCACAATTACCAAAGAACAAAGAACAATGTTTGGTAGTTTCTTATCAAGAACAACTTGTCCATATTGCCATGGCACAGGTTCCACTTTTGCAAGGACTTGTTCCGAATGCCATGGAAGTGGTAAAGTAACTAATCGTAAAACAATAACAATAACTATTCCTGCAGGTATTGATTCTGGTAATCGTCTACGTGTTGCTGGTAAAGGTGGTGCAGGTTCAAATGGTGGACCAAATGGCGATTTATATATTGAGTTCAATGTTAGAGAACATGAATACTATAAAAGAGATGAAGATGATATTTATATTGAATTACCACTTACAATCACTGAAGCTGTTTTAGGAATCAAAAAGGAAATTCCTACATTATATGGTAATGTTGATTTAACTATTCCATCCGGTACACAAAGCGGTGATAAAATGCGCTTGCGAGGTAAAGGAATAGAAAATGTAAATACCAAAAGAAAAGGAGATATGTACGTAATAACTAAAGTTATTATCCCTGAAAAACTAACTCGTGATCAGAAAAAACTATTTGAAGAGTTATCGATGACTGATTTAGAAAACAATAAATATTTTAAATCATATAAAAATTGCATCAAATAGATGCTTTTTTTCCTATATTTTGCTATAATATATGTAATTAAAGGTGGTCTATTATGCAAAGGTACTTTGCCAAAACAAAAGAAGATAATAATCTAATACTATATGATACAGATTGGCACCATATAAAAAACGTTATGCGAAATCAGCCAGATGACATAATTGAAGTAGTATATAACAATATTGTATATCATGCAAAAATAAAAAACATTGAAAATAAATTATTAGAAATTGTATCTGAGTCTAAAGAAGATAAAGAAAACAAAATAGATTTAACTGTAGCCATTTCTTTAGTAAATGAACAAAAAATGGATTTAATACTTCAAAAATTAACTGAATTAGGTGTAACTAAAATTATTCCCATAAAAACTGCCAGAAGTATCGTTAAAATTGATAACCAAAAAATAGAAAAGAAAATAACTAGATGGCAAATTATATGTAAAGAAGCAAGTGAACAATCCAAAAGAACCACTATCCCCAAAGTAGAAAGCATTATTTCCTTAAAAGAAATTGCTAAAGAAACGTCTGATATAAAATTAATTTGTTCATTAAATGATGATACCAAGCCATTAAATAATTATTTATCTACAAAACAAAAAACAATTCTTTTTGTAATTGGCCCAGAAGGTGGCTTTACTGCTGAAGAAGAACAATATTTAATCGATCATGATTTTAAAAGAACAAGTTTGGGTAAAAGAGTAATGAGGGTAGAAACAGCTGCAATATATGTAGCGAGTATTATTAATTATATATGCGAAGGATGATATTATGGATTTTATCATAGATTTTTATAAGGGATTAGATGTAGTAAACTTAATTATTTTTTGGGGTGTAATAATTGTTGTAATTCTATTATTAGTTTTTTCAATTATCCTTGTAAACAAAAATAAAAAATTAAAAGATATAATTGAATCTAATGGTATCGACATTGAAGATAATAAAATAGATATTGCCATAAAAAAAGAAGAAATGCCAGAAAATAATATTAAAAAAATACTTAAAGAAACTGAAAAAGAGATTATTTCTATTCCAACAAAAACAGATATTGAGATTGAAAAAGAAACTATCTCTATACCTATTAAAATGGAGAATAAAACTGAAAGAATTATAAACGAACCTGAAATAGTCAAAAATGAGGAAAGATTCATTGCTGAAGAACATGTTATTGAGGACTCAAAAGAAGAGAATAATGCTTTTCCTAATTTAAACGATACCCGTATAAATGATGTGAAGACTGAACCAGAATATAAAGAAATAAAAAAAGAAGTTGTTCTTCCTAATGCCCCATATCAAAAAAATGTTTTAAGAGAAATGTCACTTAATCAAACCTCTCCAATTGGCATTGTAAGAAATAATAATCAAATAATAACAGAAAATGAGAAAGCACAAGAATTAGCAAATACTCTAAAAGATGATGAATCGATTAACCATACCAATATGATAGAAAACAAAGAAAATACTGCTGATATAGATAATAAAAGAAAATATTTAGAGGAGGTATCAACTAAATTATCCAAGACAAAAAACGAAGAAGATGCGTTTAGAACAGCCTATGAAAAACAACAGGAAGCTGATGCTATTATCAGCTATAAAGAATTAATGCAAAAAAAAGATTCTATAAAAATAGTTGATGACGAAGAAGCAATTATTAGTATAAATGAATTAATGCAACACAAAAAAGAAAAACTATATAATTTAACAGAAGAAGAAGAAAACAACAATTTTATTAATGAATTAAAACACTTTAGAAGCGACTTATAAATTGCTTCTTTTTTTTTAGCAAAAAAAATCTGATTTATTTGACTATTTTAATAAAATTTAGTATATTTATAATAGGTGATAGTATGGAAGAAAAAAGAGCCGATAACAAAGTAATAGAGACCAAACAAAAAATTAACAAAATAGATGATAATCTTGATAGTGAAAAGAAAAAAATAAAAAACTTATCCGATATGCAAGATAGTGTCAATTCAATAAATAGAAATATGGATAGATGTATTGAATTGTTATCAAAGTCAATAAAAGGACCAACAACTCAAAATATTTTTGACGATATGCATAATACTAACAGAAAGTTTTTAATAAATGCCAGCCAAAATATTGAAGACGAAACAACCATTGCTAGAAAAAATATTAATGAATTATATAAAGAAAAAGATAGAATAATTAAAGAAAGCAGAAACAATAGTAGAAAAGAAGAAAATAATAACAAAGAATAAAAATAATAAAAAAGGAATAGAGGCGGTTTATTTATGCAAGTTGTCGTAATAAAAAAAGAAAAACTATATAAATATCCATTTCCTAATGAATTTATATCTTCATATTGGGTAAAAGATAAAGATGAATTTGGAAACGAAAGAGACCTAATAATGGTTGAAAAATCAGGCAACTCATGGGTATTAGTTAGTAATGATAATTGTAAAATAATTGATAATAATACCGAAGTACCTAAAGTATCAATTACTTTAAACAAGTTTTATTTGCTTAAAATTTATAATAAAAATAATATTACTAACGCCTTAATATATGCATGCAATGAAAATGATGCTTCGTATGCATCTTATCAAATAACAACTGATGGTGATTATATTATTGGTTCATCTCCCAATGCCAATATTATCATTAATAGTGAAAATGTTAGTGAAAAGCATGCCGTTATTACTAAACAAAATAACCGTCTAATTGTAAAAAGTTACGATGACAATATAGGTATTTATATTAATAATTATAAAGAAAACAGCAAAGTGTTAGAAAATGGCGATATTATTTTTATCATGGGTTATAAAATAATTATTTTAAATGATTATATCATCGTAAATGGCTATATTAATGGTATAGGAATTAATTCATCAAATATAGTTAAACGTGATTTGCCAAATTATACTGGTGAATTGATCAAAACAAATGATGATGATAATGCCGAATTATACAGTGAAAATGATTATTTTTCTCGCTCTCCAAGATTTGTAACTACCATTATAGAAGAAAATATGAAAATAGATAGTCCGCCGGGCAAAAGCGAACCTGATAACACTCCAGTTATATATACAATAGGTCCAATGTTGACTATGGCAATGTCATCAGTAGTTAGTGCAACGACATCAATAATGACTGCTTTAAATGGTAATGGATCTTTACTAACGATTGCTCCAACAGCCTTAGTATCCATAGCAATGTTAGTATCAACTTTCTTATGGCCAAATCTAATGCGAAATTATTCTAAAAAGAAGCAAAAAGAACAAGAAGAAAAGCGCCAACAAAAATATATTGAATATCTAACAGAAAAAAGAAATAAGATTGAACAACTTCGAATAAATCAATTCCAAGTATTAACTGAAAATTATCCAGAACCTATAAACTTGGAACCAATTATTATAAACAAAAGAAGAAATTTATGGGAAAGACAATTAGATGATGAAGATTTTTTAAATGTCAGAATAGGTATAGGTACCATTCCATTAAAATTAAATTTAAGTTATGCCACTGAAGACTTTACAATGTCAACGGATAATTTAAAAGAAGAATTAAACAAAATTGGAGAAAGTGCTAAAGATATTCCTAATGCTCCTGTCACAATAAGCTTAACAGAAAGAAACAAATTAGTAATCATCGGTGAGAAATACTATAAAGAGTCAATGTTAAAAAGTATTATTCTTCAACTTGCTACATATCATTCATATAATGATTTAAAACTAGTTTTAATGGTTGATGAAGATAATACAGAAATATGGGAAGATATTAAAATTTTACCTCATATATGGAGTAATTCTAGAGATATAAGATTTTTTGCTAATACCTTTGAAGATATGTCAAAATTGTCATTCTATCTAGAACAAGTATATATGTCAAGAAAATATAATGACAACGATGGTAAACAGGAAGAAAAAAATATTACATATCAAAATGTCTCACCATATTATTTAATAATTGTCGATAATATCAAAAAAAATAAAAATGTTGAAATAATAAACAAAATTCTTGAAGAACCAAATAATATTGGTTTTGGTTTAATGATACTTAGTGATGGTATAAGCAATTTACCTAATGAATGTAACAACTTTTTAACTGCTGCTGGTGAAAAATCAGCTATTATAAAAAATGATTTAAATATTAACAATCAACAAACATTTACTATGGATAATACTGATAATATAGATTTAGCTCTAATGTGTGAAAAATTATCCAATATTCCAATAAAATTGCCAATGGAATTAGATGAACAAAAAAATAGTATTAGTTTCCTTGAAATGTATAAAGTTGGAAAAGTTGAACAATTAAATATAATGGATAGATGGTCAAATAATAATCCCGTTAATAGTTTAAGTGTTCCAATTGGTATTCATTCAGATGGTGAAATATTTAATTTAGACTTACATGAAAAATTCCATGGACCTCACGGATTGATTGCTGGTATGACCGGTAGTGGTAAATCAGAATTAATAATTACCTTTATTCTGTCAATGTGCCTAAATTTTAGTCCTGAAGAAGTATCCTTTGTTTTAATAGACTACAAAGGTGGCGGCTTAACTGGTGCTTTTGAGAATAAATTAACTGGCGTTAAATTACCACATTTAGCTGGTACCATCACAAACTTGGATACCGCTGAAATCAAAAGAAGTTTAGCCTCAATTCAAAGTGAATTAAAACGTAGACAAGCATTGTTTAATAAAGCAAAATTAGAATTAAATGAAAGCACTCTAGATATATACAAATATCAAAAACTATATCGTGACGGTCGTATTGATGAACCAATATCACATTTATTTATCATATCAGATGAGTTTGCTGAATTAAAAAGTCAACAACCTGACTTTATGGATGAATTAATTTCTGCTGCTCGTATTGGTAGAAGCTTAGGTGTTCACCTTATTCTAGCAACCCAAAAACCAAGTGGTATCGTTGATGATCAAATATGGTCAAATTCAAAATTTAAAATATGTTTAAAAGTACAAGAAAAAGCCGATAGTATGGATGTTATAAAATGTCCCGACGCTGCTGCTTTAAAGCAAGTTGGACGTTTCTACTTACAAGTAGGTTATAACGATTACTTCGCTATGGGCCAAGCTGGATATGCTGGCGCAAAATATATTCCTAAGGATAAAATAACCAAAACAGTTGATAGAAATATTTCTTTTATCAACAACATTGGTGATACAGTAAAAAGTATCGAAACATCGAAAGGCGTACAAAATACAGTTTCTTTGGGTGAAGAATTACCTAATATTCTTAATTATATATGTAAAACTGCAAAGGAACATAATTTGAAAGCTAAAAAATTATGGCTTGATAAAATACCAGCTGAAATATATGTTAATAATTTAATTAATAAATATGGCTTTAAACCAGAAAAATGGAATATTGTTCCTATTATTGGCGAATATGATGATCCAAGTAATCAACATCAAGGATTACTTACAATTGATTTCAATAATACTGGTAATACATTAATCTATGGAATTGAAGGTAAAGAAATAATGCTATCATCAATAATCTATAGTTTAATAATTATGCATGGTCCTGAAGAAGTCAATTTCTATATTATTGATTTTGGCACTGAAATATTTGGTATGTTCAAAAACGCCCCTCAAGTTGGTGATGTTGTTTATATTAACGAAACTGAAAAA
Source organism: uncultured Clostridia bacterium (assembly GCA_946619755.1). Lineage (GTDB taxonomy): Bacteria > Bacillota_I > Bacilli_A > RF39 > UBA660 > RUG705. The sequence goes on along the minus strand of CAMOMI010000012.1, from coordinate 14,730 downwards.
TTAACTAACTTATTTAATACCATTAGTGGCGAAGTAGAAAGAAGAAAGAAAATTCTTATTGATTATAATGGAGACTACAATCTATATATTAAAAATGGTGGCACAGATTTACCAAGATATGTTATCGTAATAAATAATTATGAAGTATTTAATGAAAATTTTGAAGATTATGTCGACATCGTTTCTGGTTTATCTCGTGAATGTGAAAGATATGGAATTCTATTCATAATAACAGCTTCTGGAGTTAACTCTGTACGTGGAAAAACGTCTCAAAACTTTAGCAATCAATTATGTCTTCAATTTAATGATCCAGGTGATTATACAAGTGTATTAGGATCAACTCATGGATTAGTTCCATCTGATATAACTGGTAGAGGACTAGTTAAAGAACATGGCGAAATATATGAATTCCAAACTGCTTATCCATGCAAATGGGATGAAATCAATGCCTTTATCAAAAATATTTGCTATAAACTTAATGAAGTTATAAAAGCTAAAGCCCAAAAAATTGCTATATTACCTGACCATGTAAGAATGGAAAATATTCAAAGCATGATTACTGATTTGAGCAAAGTTCCAATCGGAATTGTTAAGAGCACATTAGAAGTATCAACATTTGATTTTAACAAAAATAAAATGTCGGTTATTGCCGCTCAAGATAATTCCATTATGGATAAATTTATCTCATCGCTTGGTGAAGTATTAACAAGTGTTAATAATGCTGAACTATACGTAATAGATGCTGGGGAAATTATTAAAGAACCTGATAAATTTAATAACTATTATAGCGATGATTATCAAGCAATAATTAATAAATTAGATGAAATTAACAATTCAAGCAATGAAATAACAAATGTAATAATGATTACTGGTTTTGATAATATCAAAAATGGTATTACTACAGCGGATTATAACAAATTAAAACAAATTTTAAATATTAAAGCAAAAAATAATATTAAAATAATTTTAGCTGATGCCGTATCAAAAATTAAAACACTTGAATATGAAGATTTCTATCGTGATAATATTCAAGCAATTAATGGAATTTGGGTTGGTTCTGGTATAACTGATCAATTTACCATTAAATCATCTACATATAACAAAGAAACTAGGGCACAAATACCAAATGATTTTGGGTATAATGTTAAACGTGGAACGAGCACTTTAATCAAATTATTGGACTTCTATTCTAAAGAATAATAGTTTACAAATAATTGACACAAAGTTAATGAAAAACTTTACTTTAAGTAAAAAAAATGTTATATTTTTATTGTAGAGGTGAGTATATATGAATTTTAGAGTTTATGTCACGCTAGAAGTTCCAATTCTAGATAAAAAGTATGAACTTTTAATTCCTATTGACAGAAGAATTCACGATATAATTGATTTACTAAGAGATAATATTCCTGAACTTAAGGAAAATTATTACAAAGATAAATATCCCAATATTTTTAACAAATCAAATGGTGAATTATATGATATGAATGACATAATAAAAAATTCTAATATCAAAACCGGTACAAGATTACTATTAATATAAAGGAGGAATGAATATGGCAGTATTCGGAATGGAAACAGGTGCAGTACATGATTTAGGCGTAAAAGTTAAAAATGACGCCAGTGATTTTGAAGCCAATCATAGAAAGATTAATGAGGTAGTAAATAGATTGGTAAGTAGTGCTTATACATCATCTGATGCATTGGCAATTGCTGAACAAATAAAATCTTATGAACCACTACTAAATGAAATTTATACTATGATTGATAACTTTGGTGATAATGGTATTCGTGATAGCCAAACTACTGTTGCTACAAACGAAGACATTACATCTCGCATAGCTAAAAATATATAATATAAGGAGGAATTATGAACGAATATATATCATATGAACAGGTTGCTGAAGGAGCAGAACAATTAAGAAGTTGTGCTCAACAAATGGAACAAATCTTTGAAAGCGTAACTAATAACATGAACAATATGACATCAGATTCTACGTGGAAAGGTGTTGCTGCTGGTGCTACTGCCACTGCTTTTGCTTCTAAAAAGGCTAAGTTTTCAGAATATGTTAATCAAGTAAACAAATTTGCTGATGCCTTCACTCAAGCTAAAGAAGCTCTTCAAACTAGTGAAGAACAAATGAAAAGAGAAGCATCTAATTTATAATAATGAGAGTCATATAATGGCTCTTTTTTCATTGCAATTTAATACTTATTAGTGTATAATTTCATTAGAGGTGACATAAATGATAGACATTAATTTAATAAGAAATAATCGTTCTTTAGTCGAAGAAAATTTAAAGAAGAAATATCAAGAATCCAAATTACCAATTTTGGATGAAATAATTGAATTAGATAAAAAAGTAAGAGAATTAAAATTAGAAGGTGATAATCTAAGACAACAAAGAAATGCTACATCTGATGAAATAGGCACCTTATTTAAAGAAAAGAAAATCAAAGAAGCCAATACAAAAAAAGAAGAAGTAAAGAAGATAAATGATCGATTAGTAGATGTTGAAAAAGAAGAAAATGAATTGTCAGTATCCCTAAAAGAGAAAATGATGACTATTCCTAACATTATTGCCGATGATGTTCCAATTGGCAAAGATGATTCTGAAAATGTTGAAGAAGCAAGATTTGGTGATCCAGTAGTTCCAGACTATGAAATTCCATATCACTCTGACATTATGGCATCATTTAATGGTCTAGATAAAGATGCCGCTGGTCGCGTTAGCGGTAATGGATTTTATTATTTGATGGGAGATATTGCTAGACTTCATTCAGCCGTCTTAGCATATGCTAGAGATTTTATGATAGATAAAGGATTTACTTATTGTATTCCTCCTTATATGATACATAGTGATGCAGTCGATGGTGTCATGTCATTTCAAGAAAAAGAAAATATGATGTATAAGATAGAAGGCGAAGACCTATATCTTATTGGCACCTCAGAGCACTCTATGATTGCTAAATTTAAAGATCAAATCTTAAATGAATCTGATTTACCAATCACAATGACATCATATTCCCCATGCTTTAGAAAAGAAGTTGGCGCTCATGGCATTGAAGAAAGAGGCGTATATCGTATTCACCAATTTGAAAAACAAGAAATGGTTGTTTTATGTAAAAAAGAAGATAGTGAAACATGGTATGACAAAATGTGGAATTATTCTGTTGAATTATTTAGATCATTAGATATACCTGTAAGAAAACTAGTTTGCTGTTCAGGCGATTTAGCAGATTTAAAATATCGTTCTTGTGATATCGAAGCATGGTCTCCAAGACAAAAAAAATATTTTGAAGTATGCTCTTGTTCTAACTTAACAGACGCACAAGCAAGAAGACTGGCTATCAGAGTAAAATTAGACAATGGCGATAAAGAATTTGTTCATACGTTAAATAATACCGTAATAGCTCCACCTAGAATGTTAATTGCCTTCTTAGAAAATAATTACAATAAAGATGGCTCTGTTAATATTCCTGAAGTATTAAGACCATATATGGGTGGTAAAGAAGTATTAGTTCCAACAAAAAGGTAGGTGTAGAATGAAAAAAATAAAAGTAGTTTTCATGGGAACTCCTACTTTTTCTGTTCCTATACTAGAAGCCTTAATTGAAAAAACTGATGTTGTTCTTGTCGTATCACAACCAGATAAAGAAAGAGATCGAAAAGGAAATTATTTACCAACGCCAACTAAAGTATTAGCAGAAAAACATAATATTGATGTTTTTCAACCTAATAACATTAAAGAAGAGTATAATAAAATACTTACCTATAAACCAGATATAATTATTACATGTGCTTATGGTCAAATAATCCCCGAAGCTTTATTAAATTATCCTAAATATTCATGCATCAATGTACATGGCTCACTATTACCTAAATTAAGAGGTGGAGCGCCAATTCATCACGCCATCATAGATGGTGAAAAGGAAACTGGTATGACCATTATGTATATGGATAAAAAAATGGATGCTGGTGATATTATAAGTCAAGCAAAAACAACAATTGATGATAATGAAAATTTAGATTCATTATATGAAAGAATGTCATATATGGGAAGAGATTTATTGATAGAAACACTACCATCAATAATAGATGGTACTAATAAACGCATTAAGCAAGATCTATCCGCAGTTACATATGGGCTTAACATAACCAAAGAAGAAGAAAAAATTAATTATAATAATCCATGTTTAAAAGTTCATAACTTAATAAGAGGATTAAGTACCATTCCTGGAGCATATTGCATGCTTGAAGGAAAAAGATTAAAAGTATATGAAAGTTTTATTACTGATATAAAGAGTAAAAAGATGCCTGGAACTATCGAAAAAATTGATAAAACTGGTATGTATGTTAGTACTCAAGATTATTTAATTAAAATTACTGATATAAAGTTAGAAGGCAAAAAAAGATGTCTTATAAAAGACTTTATAAATGGTATCAAAGTGGAAGACTATGAAGGAAAGGTCTTAAACAATGAATGATTTTATATCAAAGTGGAAAAATGATAATAAATTTAAAGCCAAAATTAAACTATTACTATATGGTATATTTATCTTATTAGTCACAGTTTATGCTTTTTCAATTAATAACCATATGGCTGTTGATAATTCTATAAATACTAATAATAACTTGAATAATACTAACGATAACAAAATAACAATTCCAAAAGAGTATGACTACAGCATTACTATAAATATTGACGAAAAAAGCTATCAATATTATGGAACAAAAAAACAAGATAGTATAACTATAAATAAAGTGATAGATGACAGTGAAACTAATTACTTATATAAAGATAATGATTATTACATATTTGATAATGAAATGTATATAAAAACAAATAAAGAAGAAGTATACAATATCATTAATTATAATTATCTAGATCTTAACACAATTAATTCATATCTATCAAAATCATCAAGATCTGGTAACCAGTATTTAGTTTATTTAAAAGATATTATTCTTGAATATGATGACAATGATTATCTTGTAATAATCGTAAATAATAATAAAATTAATATAGATTATACTTCACTTATGAAATTGACTAATCCAGATATCGAGAAATGCTATGTCATTATCGACATTAAAGAAAAGAATGAAAGAGGTGAAATAAATGAATAAAGAGGATAAAGTTAAAAACAAGGGATTAATGGCATTAATTATATGCGGAATCATAACTGTTGCCATTATAATTGCTTGTATTTTCTTCCCTGAAGAAATATTTGGCATTTTTTCTAAATAAATTTTAAAAAAAGTGTTGACAAATGTCAAAATATGTATTACAATTAAATTGCTTAGATAGAAGAGTACATAAATTATATTAATTGTATGGGTTTGTCAGAGGACAACGCTATAGTTATAACAGAGTGTAACATTCATTTTTTAAATCCTTGTTATGCATGTTATATTGTAGTAGTACAATTATATAAATTAGTATTCAAAGCATGAATTCTTCTAAAATCAGAAGTCTTATCTGCGCTAAGTATATACAATTGTTATTGAGAAAGAAACTCAAAAGATAAGAAACTAAACTAAATACTGATAATATTTAGGTAAGCTTATAATTAATTCTAGATGTTATTAAATAATTAATATTTAAATGCTGTTTATGTTATTTAAGTACTAACGTTAATAATAAATGAATTAATTGTAACGATGTAGTTTATTCAAAAACTCGAATCAATTTGTTTTATCAGAACAATTGATTTTTGTTTTGTATGAATATTAATAAGTGTAGTACCCTTGTATTGACACTTATTTTATTTTTATATATAATTTAAATAGGTGAAACAATGAAAAAAACAATAAAAGATTATGATTATAATAATAAGACAGTAATTATTAGATGTGATTTAAATGTTCCAATTAAAGATGGCATTGTCACTGATGATACGAGAATAAAAGAAAGTCTAGAATCACTTAATTATTTAATTTCAAATCATGCCAAAATAATCATTTTATCTCATTTAGGAAAAGTAAAAACTGAAGAAGATAAAGTAAAAAATACATTATATCCTGTATATTTAAAACTAAAAGACTATCTAAATACAAATATATTTTTTAGTAAGGAAACGCGTGGAAACATACTAGAAGAATTAGTTAATAATTTAAAGCCGGGTGAAATTATTCTTGTTGAAAATACAAGATATGAAGATGTTCCCAATAATTTAGAAAGCGGCTGCGATGAAGAACTAAGTAAATACTGGGCATCGCTTGGAGATATCTTCATTAATGATGCTTATGGTACGTCACATAGATCACATGCTTCGAATGTTGGTATTGCTAAATTATTACCAAATGCTATAGGCTTTCTTGTACTTAAAGAAATAACAAAATTAGATGGAATATTAAACGAAAATACTCACCCTTATACTGTAATTATGGGTGGTAAAAAAATTAGTGATAAAACATTAGTTATCGATAATTTAATTACTAAATGTGATAATCTCTTACTAGGTGGTGGTATGTGTTTTACCTTTTTAAAGGCCAAAGGTTATAACGTGGGATTATCGATTGTCGATGATGATAATTTAACATATTGTAAAGAATTATTAAATAAATATTCAGATAAAATATTATTACCAATTGATATTGTTACAAAAGATAATAAAATAATAGATATTGATTCAATTAATAATGATGACATTGGCTATGATATTGGTCCTAAAACAATTGAATTGTTTAGAACACAATTAAAAAAATCTAAAAGAGTAATTGTCAACGGACCAATGGGCGTTTTTGAAGAAAAACCATTTGATAAAGGAACAAAAACTTTATATGAAACATTAAAAGAAAATAATATTAAGACCTTAATCGGCGGTGGTGATTCGGCTGCTTCCGTCAATCTTCTTGGATATGGTAATGCTTTTTATCATATATCAACAGGTGGCGGAGCTACTCTTGAATATTTAACTGGTAAACCATTAAAAGCCATTGAAATAATTAACGAAAAATGATAATAATAAATGAGAAGTAAAAAATAAAATAACTTCTCATTTTTTCATAGAACGACAAGGTTCGACAAATTGGAGTACTATAATTAAAATAACAGGAAAGAGGATGAGTAAAATGGAAAAAATTAGAGTTTTAATGATTGATGATAATCAAAGTTTAGTTGATATGGTTAAAGAATACTTTGCAAGTCATCAAAAAATTGAGGTAGTCCTAAGTTGTACAAATGGTGAAGAAGGATTAAACGCCATTATAAACAAAGAATCTGAATATGATATCGTATTATTAGATTTAGTAATGCCGAAAAAAGATGGCTTATATGTATTAGAAGAATTAAACAAACGTGGCATTGAAAAGAATATTATTGTCGAAACATCGTATAATGAACCAAAAGTAATTAGAAAAGTATCAGAGTATGGCGTTAATTATTATATCTTAAAACCATTTGATCTAACTGATCTAGAAAGTAGAATATTAGAAATTTTTGATGAAATGGGTAGCAAGTCCATAAATTTATATCATAGTAATTTACAAATTTCTATTACTAAAATGTTACATGAACTAGGTATGCCATCACATATTAAAGGATATCAATATATTCGTGAAGGCATTTGTATGATCTATAATAATCCCCAGTTGATTGGCGGTATCACTAAAGAATTATATCCAGAATTAGCAATTAAGTTCGATACGACTGTTTCTAGGGTTGAAAGAGCCATTAGACATGCCATTGAAGTAAGTTGGAATAGGGGAAACTGGGATTATATGGAAGAAATTTTTGGTCATAGTGTCGATATTGATAAAGCTAAACCAACCAATAGCGAATTTATTGTCACTGTTGCCGATAAATTACGATTAGAAATAGCTAAGCAACCAGCTTAGCTATTTTTAATATTAAAAAATTAATAAAAAAAGTAGAGTTATTACTAAACTCTACTATAGAATTCAACGATTAATGCTTCATTAATTTCTGCATTAAGTTCACTTCTTTGAGGGTATCTTACATAAGTACCTTGTTTCTTCTTTTCATCATAGTTAATGAAATCAACTCTTCCTTTAGCATTAGCTAAAGCAATTTCGATTCCCTTATGATCAGCTGAAGTTTCCTTAATAGCTACAACATCACCAGGTTTAACTCTGTATGAAGGAATATCAACTTTCTTACCATTAACAGTAATATGTCCATGGTTAACAAGTTGTCTAGCTCCTCTTCTAGTCGTAGCAAAACCAATTCTATAAACAATGTTATCTAATCTGCTTTCAAGTAAGATAAATAAGTTTTCACCATGAACACCTTTCATCTTAGCAGATTCATTAACAAGTCTTTCAAATTGTTTTTCAGATAGTCCATACATAAATCTAACTTTTTGCTTTTCTTGTAACTGAATTGCATAGTTAGAAGGTTTTCTCTTTCTATCTTTTCCATGTTGACCAGGACCATAAGGTCTCTTCAAATCTTTACCATTTTCTAAAATAGAAAAACCTACACGTCTAGCTTGTTTATTATTTGGACCAGTGTATCTTGCCATTTTCTTACCTCCTTTTCCTTTTTTGGAGATACTTATTTCTTTATAGGGTGTTTTTAGCGACCTTCACTTACGCAGCAGTGGGTAAGTTACTAATACATAACACATTACAAATTTATAAGTATTGCTGCCAAAATCACTAATATTATATACTAGAATATATTCCAATGTCAAGCAAAATATTTATAAAATAAAGGTATCAGTTAAGTAGTAAAGAAATATGTGAAAAAATGTAATATTTTTGTAAAGTATTCCAAAAAAGAAAAATAATATGCTATAATATAAATAGAAAGGATCTGATATGATGAAATACAATATTCGTGGTGACAAACTTGAAGTAACAGATGCAATTGGAAGCTATGTTGAGTCAAAACTAGATAGACTTAACAAGTATTTCAAAGAAGATGATATACTTGCCAATGTACTTTTAAGAGTTAGGGGAAATAGTCAAATAATTGAAGTAACTATTCCAACTGACAAATTTATTTTAAGAAGTGAGGAAGAAGATAAAGATTTGTATGCAGCTATTGATTTGGTAACTGATAAACTAGAAAGACAAATCAGAAAGAATAAAACAAGATTAAACAAACAAAATTATGATAATAAATTTAAAGCATTAAACTTTGATTATGAAGTTAACGAAGAAGAAACAAATGAAGACGAAGTAATTGTCAAAAGGAAAAAATTAGAAATGAAACCTATGGATGAAGAAGAAGCAATTCTAGAAATGAACCTATTAGGACATGAATTCTTTGTCTATAAAGATATGCATACTAATAATATTAATGTACTATATAGAAGAAAAGATGGCAATTATGGTTTGATAGAAACTAAATAAAAAGCAAATATTTTGCTTTTTTTCTTGTTATAACCAATTTTTTAGTGTATAATCATTATAGATGCGAGGTGTATGAAAATGTATTTAAATCCAAATAAAGAAGATACAAATATTGATGATGAGTTTAAAAACAGCAAAAAAAAGAAAGATGATAAGGGATCATTTAAAATACCATTAATAATTGGTGGCATAATCCTAGCAATTATTATCTTAATAATAATTATTGTTCTAATTACCAATAATTCAAATAAATATTTCTTAGTTTTAAATGGTCAAAGTGAGATAACTATTTATCAAGGAACAACATATAATGAACCTGGATACAATGCTTATGATAAGAAAAAAAATGATTTGAATAGCGAAGTTCAAGTAGTTAGCAATATAGATTCAAATACTTTAGGTGAATACACAATTAAATATACTTTACGTGGTCAAACACAAACGAGAAAAGTTAAAGTTGTTGAAAAACCAGATATTATTACGGTAATTCACTTAAATGGTGATAAGAATATTACATTAAGTGTCGGTTCAGTATATAATGAACCAGGATATAATGCAATTGATGCAATAGATGGTGATCTAACTGAAAAAGTAGCCATAAGCGGCTCAGTTGACACTTCTAAAGCAGGAACTTACCGAATAGTATATTCTGTAGTTAATTCAAGCGGTGTAACAACATCTGAAACTAGAACTATTATAGTAAAATAAGTACACATTTGTGTACTTTTTAAATTTTAACAAAAATAGAAATTATATATGTAAGTATTCCTGCAATTATCATTTGATACATTCTTCCAATAAAATAATAACTATATTTAATTTTTGTTTCAGTAATTTGACTAAGAACCTGTACATGAACTGATATACCACCAAAAGCTAAAATCATACTAGCAATAACCATTTTCATACTATTACTTATTCTTAACTCACTAAGTGCTTCTATTCCAATTGTTATCTCAAATAATCCCTTAACAATCATGGCGTTATAAGCATTTAGTTGTAATATATTAGTTATAATTGCTGCTAACATTAAAAAAACAGTTACAATTCCGCATATCATAAGAATTGTATCTACAGCTTTCTTTATTGCTCCAATAAATATATTTCCAAAATGCTGTGATATATTATTAACATAATTATTATCATTTCTTAAATATATGCTATTTCTAAATAAAATACCTAATAAAATATTACTAAGATAATGCGTTATAAGTAAAATTATTCCCATTTTTTGACTATTAAAAAAATATATTCCAATTGTTGTTATAATAAATATTGGATTAGCAAAATGCGTAAATATTAATATATGATTAGCTTCTTCTAAAGTGATTAGTCCTTTATCATATAAAAGCCTCGTATTTCTCGCATTAGATGGAAATCCTGATATCATACTAAGTAAAAAAATCATTAACATATTTTCATTAATATTAAATAAATGTTTACACATATTTTTTATTATTGTCGGAATATAACTTGTAATGTTATAATTTATTAAAATATCTGATATAATAAAAAAAGGAAAAAGCGCTGGTATTAAATTATTGACCCACATCGTAAGAGCATATATTATAGATACATATACCACACTTTTCTTAATTAAAAGTTCCATTAATACAAATAATGAGACAATAACAATAAAAGTATTAAATATTTTTTCTTTCATACTAAATGATATGAATAAAATAAAAAATTAATTATATAAAATAAATAGGTGATAATATGAAAAATTTTATAAAAGAAAATCTTAAGTTTTTATTGTTTCTATTATTAATGATTTTAGTTATTGAAGTTGAACTTCCATATTATATCGAAGCTCCTGGTGGTACTATTAATTTAACTAAAAGAATAGATAAAAACTATAATAAGAAAAATGGTAGTTTAAATATGTTATATGTTACCGAATATAAAGGTAATATTGTAACTGTTCTATTAAGTAAAGTTATTAAATCTTGGGATTTATATGAAATAAAGAATCAACAAATTTCAAATGAAGATAGTAAGGATATCTATTTACGTAATAAAGTGATGCTAGATAATTCAATTCAAAATGCCACTTTTGTTGCCTATAAAGAAGCAGGAAAAAACGTTGAAATAAAAAGTAAAGAAAATATTGTTATTGCTACTACAAAAGACAATGGTTTAGCTATTGGCGATATAGTCCTAACTATTGATGATATGGAAGTTGAAGATATTAAAACAATTAAAGATCATTTAAAAGAATTACATCCTAAAGATAAAGTAACTATAAAAATAAAAAGAGATAATAAAGAAAAAAATATTGATATCATTTTAGATGAAGATAAATTACTAGGCATTATGCTAATTACTAATTACAACTATGAAACAGAAGAAGATGTAAATATTGCCTTTAAAAGTGGTGAGGGAGGATCTTCTGGTGGCTTAGTACTGACTTTGGGTATCTACAGTGAAATAACTGGTATTGATTTACTTAAAGGAAGAAATATCGCTGGCACAGGTACCATTGATATTAATGGTAATGTTGGTGAAATAGATGGTATAAAATATAAAATAGCTGGTGCTGTTAAAAATAAAATGGATATTGTTCTAGTTTCTCCGTATAACTATGAAGAAGCCAAAAAAGTAATTAAAGATAACCATTATGATATCAAATTAGTAAAGGTAAATACTTTTAAAGAAGCTGTTGATTATTTAACTCAATAGTTTTTTTTCATAATTTAATGTTTGTAGCATATAATTTACTATGAAAAAAGAAACAGAAGAAAAAATTATTAAATATTTAAGAAGTTTAATTTTAAGGAGTATGGCGGTAATTGTCATCTTTCTAGCCCTAGCAATTATCTCTAAAAGCAACAAGACATATAAAGATATAATTATTTCAAATATTTATGAAAAAAATATTTCTTTTGCTAAGATTAAAAAGATGTATCAAAAATATTTAGGAGGTATAGATCCATTAGACAAAGTAGTTGAAAATGATTTAACTGTTTTTAATGAAGAATTAACCTATGATGATGCTTCTATCTACCATGATGGCGTAAAGTTAGTCGTCGATAATAATTACTTAGTACCCATTCAAAAAGAAGGAATGGTTGTTTACATTGGCGAAAAAGATAATTATGGTAACGTCGTTATTGTGGAAGGAACTGACGGTATTGATATCTGGTATGGTAATATGGAAAAAATAAGTGTTAAATTATATGACTATGTAGAAAAAGGTGAGTACCTAGGAACTACTAAAGATAACTCATTATTTTTGGTATATCAACAAGATGGAAAATACCTAGATTATAAAGACTATCTAAAATGAAAATAGAATTCCATTACACATACATTATAATAGCCTTAGGATTTATCTTAACAGGCTATTTTTCAAACCTTATAATTTTTACTAGCATCATTATAATACATGAATTAGGTCATTATTTAATTGCTAAATATAATAAATTAAATCCAGTAAAAATAATAATTTATCCATTTGGTGGTATCACCAAAATGAATAATTTAGTAAATACTGAAACAACAAAAGAATTATTGGTTGCCATATCAGGAATTCTCTTTCAAAGTATCTATTATTTAATAATAGTATTTATATATAAACATAACTTAATAAGAGAATATATTTTTAACTTATTCACTAAATATCATTATAGTATTTTCATTTTTAACATACTACCTATCTATCCATTAGATGGCTCTAAAGTATTATCATTAATTTTATCTAAATATTTTCCATTCAAAAAAAGCATCAAAATAAATATTTTTATATCGATAATTACAATGATTATTTTACTTATTGTTAATTATTATAAATTTAACTATACATTTATTCTTATATCAACAGTAATTGTTGATAAATTAATAAAATATTATAAAAATATTAATTATTTATTTAATAAGTATCTACTTGAAAGGTATCTCTATAAAATAAAACCAAAAAGAAACACAACCATTTTAAAAATTGATAATATGTATAAAGAAAAATACCATATAATTAAAGAAAAAAAAGGATATTTAACTGAAAAACAATACTTAAATCGTCGATTTAAAGGAAAATTCTAAAAAATATTTGACATTAATACCTATAATATGTTAAAATTATAACTGTTTGAAAGACCTCGAGTTGATTACTCAACCGCACAGAAATTGGTAACAAGTGATTTATTCCACCATAATGGCGAGTCTTAAACAAATAATATAAGGAGGTATAATATGAAAGCTATAATTGAAACAGGCGGAAAACAATATTATGTAGCTGTTGGCGATACTATCTATGTTGAAAAGTTAGACGCTGAAGAAGGCAAGAAAGTTGTTTTCGATAAAGTTTTAATGGCCGGTGGTGTAACAGGAAATCCTTATGTAAAAGGAGTAACTGTTGAAGGAAAAGTAGTAAAACAAGGAAAAGGTAAGAAATTAACTATCTTTACTTATGTTCCAAACAAGAAATCTACTAGAAAGAAACAAGGACATCGTCAACCATATACAAAGATTGAAATAACAAACATTAAATAAGGTGCTTTTATGATTAAAGTAGAAGTTACTAAAAAAAATATTTCTCTTCTAGGTCATGCTATGTATGATGACTTTGGTAAAGATATTGTGTGTGCTTCTGTAAGTAGCATAGTTACGACGTCAGTTGAGTCGATTGCCGCTTTTGATGAAACAGCTATCGATATTAAACAAACTGTTGATAAATTAGATATCATTATTAACAAAACTGATGATATAACAAATAAATTAATAAATACAATGATTACTTTATTAAAAGAATTAGAAAAGAAATATCCTAAAAACATTAAAATCATTAATAAGGAGGAATAAAATATGTTAAAGTTCTTAGAATTTAATATACAATTATTTGCTCATAAAAAAGGACAATCTTCAACAAGTAATGGTAGAGATTCTGCTGGTAGAAGATTAGGAGCAAAAGCTGCTGATGGTGAATATATAACTGCCGGTTCTATAATTTATCGTCAAAGAGGAACAAAAATTCATCCTGGTACAAATGTAGGTAGAGGTACAGATGATACATTATATGCTACCATGTCAGGATATGTAAAATATGAACACTTAGGAAAAGATAGAAAACAAGTAAGTGTTTATGTTGAAAAATAAAAAATAAAATCAAAATATTGCATTTAGTCTTGAAAAAAAAACTACGATGTGATATTATTGATTTTGTAATGGACCCTTAGCTCAGTTGGTTAGAGCATCCGGCTCATAACCGGGCGGTCGCAGGTTCGAGTCCTGCAGGGTCCACCATTATCTTGCGGGTGTGGCGGAATTGGCAGACGCGCTAGACTTAGGATCTAGTGGTATATCCGTGGGGGTTCAAGTCCCTTCACCCGCACCATAAAGATTTCATGCGAACACCATCGGTGCTCGTTTTTTGTTGCATATAATCTAAAGTATGCTATAATAAATAACTG
>CAMOMI010000011.1 GCA_946619755.1 uncultured Clostridia bacterium | reverse complement strand
GTAAATTGATAATAACTTGGTCTAAAACGAGTAACACAATTTTCACCAAATAGTTTTTTAGCAATTGTATCAAAAGTGCCTTTTAAGTCTGATAAACTAATATTTTTATCCACTAACAAGCCTTCAATTTGCATAAATTGATGAGAATGTGTAGCATCATCAGCATCACGGCGATATGTTTTACCTGGACAAATCATTCTAATTGGCTTGTTTCCACCAGCAGCTAACATTGTTCTAGCTTGAACAGGTGATGTTTGACTACGCAATAATATTTTCTCGTCTTCAAGATAGAAAGTATCTTGGGCATCTCTAGCTGGATGGCCTTTAGGAATATTTAATAGTTCAAAATTAAAGTGATCCTCTTCAATTTCTGGGCCATCAACAACATCATAGCCCATAGACATAAAGACTTCTTCAACTTCTTCCACAATATGTTCTAAAATATTTGGAGCACCAACATTTATTTTAGTAGCTGGCAAAGTTACATCTATTTCTTCACTAGCCAATTTTTTATTTAATTCTTCTTCTTCTAATTTTTCTTTGTATGATTCAAAATTATTATTAAATAACTCTCTTAATTCATTTAGTAACATACCATATTCTTTCTTGTCTTCATTAGGAACGTCTTTCATACCTTTAGATAGTTCAGTAATTTTACCAGCTTTACCTAAATAGGCTACTTTTAAATCATTTAATTTTTTTATGTCTAAATTACTAACGAATAGTTTAGATATTTCTTCTTTCATTTTTGCAATTGTTTCTTTATTCATAATTTCCTCCTTTTATATAGAAAAAAGTTATAAATTAAAGGACGATATTAATCGCGGTACCACCTTTATTTATAACTTTATTGTTATACACTCAAAACTGTAACGTAGTTAACGTTTAAACTCATTGGGTGAATTCATACTTTATTAATTGTTAGTTTCCACCAAACACTAACTCTCTATAAATTAATAATTAGTACTACTAATTCCAAATCATTGTTTAATGATATAAACATTTAAGTAATTTTTTTGTTTTTTCATCAGGATTACTAAGGATATCTTGATCAAAATACTCTCTACCAGTAATATATGGTACACCATATCTATAAGTATATTCATCGATAGCTACTTTTAGTCTATTCCCGTCTTCTACCAAAGTATTATTGGGTAATTTTAAGGCATATGCTGGTTCTATTTCAATTAACATATTAATAGTTTTATCGGGACATTTCATGAATCTTTCATGATTAACTAAAAAGATATCATTTAATAAACTATTATCACGATAACTAAAGCGATATTCCTGAGAATATTGTAAGTGTTTATGAAGTAATTCAATAACTTCTAAACTTACTAAATAGTCATCTAAGATATCATCATCAAAATAATACAAGGTATCTAGGGCACTATCACTAGGATTTTTTTTCTTAATGGTTCTTAAACATAAAGCTTTATTATGCTTAGCTGTTTTAGAAAAGCTCATTTCTTGTGGATATAAATAGCAAAAGATGTCCGTTAGTTCTTCGATACATTTTAAAGACTCATCTATGCTATTTAACATAATATTTTCTGATATTAGTTTTTCAGCTGCTTTAACTAAAAGATATTTATATATATTGGCTTTATATGCTTGCATTTGTAATAATTCTTCTTTTGAAGGAATATATATTTGTTTATTCACAATTAGTCCTGTTTCATTACCCTTATTAGTCTTTTAACATTTTTATCTTTATTTGTTAAAATATCTTTACCAATATATTCAGTACCTAGGGACTTCATAACATGATATCTAGCAGCATATTCGTCAATGGCATCAGCTAAAAAACTTTCGATTATACCAAATGGTATTTTATTATCTAGCATGATGACATATGCTGGCTCAATACTAAATAATTTTTTTAATATATCATTCATATGTATCTTACTTAAAGCTATTTTTCTATTAAAGATATCATCTAATAATTTATTGTCATTTTCATAATCATAACGATAGCGTGGATTAGTTTTTAAGATTTCATATAATTTATCAATAACATAACCAATGATAAGATGATTATCTAAAATGGCATTATCAAAGAATTTAATATTATCTAAATTCTCACTTTTATGTTCAGCATAAATAATATCTTTGCATAAGTCAAAATCTAACCTAGTAAATGGTGCATAAACCAATTCTTCTGGATATAGTAAACATACTCCCCTAGTAATTTCAGGATTTTCTTTAACATAACTAAATTGACCTTTTAGTCGTCCTTTAGGCGGAAATTTAATACCATCCATAAGGATACCTTCAATAGCTTTTACCGTTAAATATTTATAAATATTACCATTATAAAATTGTATTTTTTGTAATTCTTCTTCACTTGGTATATATATTTTTTTCATAATCTTTTACCCCCCTTAAAAGATAGCTATATAGTCATTAAATCATTTTCTTTTTCTTTTAGTTTTTCATCAATTATTTTATTATATTTATTAATTAATTCTTGAACATCCTCATTACCACTCTTTTCAACGTCCTCTGGTAATTTTAAATTCTTAATCGCTGTATTGGCATCTTGGCGAATATTACGAAGAGCAATTCTTCCTTCTTCGGCTAAGCTTTTTACTTGTTTAACCAATTCTTTTCTTCTTTCTTCCGTAAGTGGTGGAATAACTAAGAAAATGCATTCACCATTATTATTTGGAGTAATACCTAAGTTAGCTTCAAAAATAGCTTTTTCAATACCGCCTAAAATAGATTTATCAAATGGTTTAATCATTAATTGACGCGCTTCAGGAATGCTGATATTAGCAAGTTGTTTTAATGGTGTTAATGTGCCATAGTATTCAACAGTAATACCATCTAACATTGATGGGTTTGCTCTACCAGCTCTAACGTTTGTAAATTTATTTTCTAAAGCATTAATAGTACTTTCCATTTTCTCTTCAGCATTTAATAAAATAGTTTCCATATAATCATCCCTTTCTTTCTCATATATAATAACATAAATTTAGAGAAAATGCATTAGATTTTTTTATATTTTATTAATTAAAATAATATATCTTTTTTTAAATTATTATTTATATCTATAATTATGTTTTTATAAATGATTATATTAACAATTATTGTTATTTGTCAGTAAAGAAAAAGACAACTTATTACTTATTTTGTTTGTAATAATGATGTCTAATGTTAAAGTTTACTTATTATCTTTTAAAGCCAGTTCCGTGAGATATTTCTTCTTCAGTTGATGCCATAGAGCGTCCTTGCAATGCTTGTGCTTTCATTTGCAACAATTCTTCAATAGTTATTCCTCTTAATTCTGCTTCTTTTGTATTAGCTTGATTCTGTGCTTCTTGTTGAACTCTATCTACAACATCTCTTTGATAAACGCTATTATGGGCACTTACAATTTGATCTACATTGTAATCAGCCCTATCTGATGCATAAGGCATATCTGTTTGTTCAAATTTGTCTCCACCAAGACTTCTTATTCTTTTTGCAGTTTCTGCTTTTCTTGCCTCAATATTACTTCTTTGCTGTTCTATTTCTTTCTTCGCTGCTTGTATTCTTGCTTTAACCATAGTTAATGCTTGCTCAGATTGATTAATATCGTCTTTCATACTGTCCAAACTACGTCTTAAACCACTTATATCAGAATATAAGTGTACACTATCACGTAAACCTAAAATATCTTTATTATAATACCTATACCAGTCAGTTATTTCAGTATAAATTGTTTCTTGTAATTGTTCTATTTCATAATTCAAACTATTAATTTTCTGTTTTGTAGATTCCGTTTTAATTATTTTTTTTGAAAGTTTATCTCTTTGTTCAACAATGCTTTGTAAATATTCTAAACTAACAGAAACTATTTTATCACTATGTTGTTTTAAAAAGGCCATATCAACTTCAGTACTATGAGGTTTTCTATCTAATAGTTTGCTAAGTTTTTGTTCTGTAAATTGTTCCATAAATTTTGCTTTTTCTTGTTCAAAAGTAGCTTCAAATCTTTCAACAATTTCAGTTAATCGGTCTGGATTTGAAACTAAGTCCGTTGCTTTATCGTAGCCAGAAGAAATGTTTAAGTATAATACTAATTTATTCGGTACCCTATATGGTAAATACATTTTGCTTTTAATAGTTTCAGCTTTGGAAGATAACTCTTTATAATACTTTAATAAATTTGCCATTTCTTGTGTTTTTTGCGGATCAGAAGCAACAGATGCTAATAATTCTACTGGTGCACCTATAGTTGATGTGTTTTCTATACTTCTTGCTAAATTACTACCTTTATCTATTTCAGATGCTAATTCTTTTTTTATTTCTTCAGATGTTTTGGCTCTAATTTGTTCTTGTTTGGCTCTAATTTCTTCAATTTCTCTTTTTAGTGATGTAAAAATTCCCCAACTTAAATCTGAATTGTATCTACTTATTTCAGTTTGTATTTCTTGACCTCTTTTTATGGCTAACTCTTTTTCGCTACCAGAAAGTTTATTAAAACTTGCAATAAGATGTTCTTGTTCTGCTTTTAATCTAGCTAATTCTTCTTTACATTCTTTTTCTCTATCTTCAATTTTTTTAATTTCTAATTCTAATTCTTCTATTTTTTCTTTTTTGTATTCTTCAATTTCTATGTCAGACATAGCTTGTATTCTAGCATAAGCAGGAAGAGCTACAAGACTTCTTAACATAGCACATGTTCCACTTATTCTTTTACATTCATATAGTGCATCTTGAAGTTCTTTACCAGAAGGATTTATTGATCTAAAATAATCAACCTTTTGTGATGCTAAACTATATTCCTTTTCCATTTTTGCCAATTCAGTTTCAACCATCGTTAAAAATTCTTCTTTAGTCATTTTTACCTACCTCATTTAATCTGTTTAATAAGTCTTCTATTTCTGTCATAGATAATTGTGAAAATATTTTTTCTAGTTCTTCTTTACTTAAAGATAAAAGTTTTTCAAGATTACTATTGGTATTTGCTTCAGTCATGTATTACCATTCCTTTCCATATGTCAAATAATATGTTTTATTTGACTTAATTCAATCTAAATACAGTTATTTTATATGATTGTTACTTTATATATTTATTTTACAATAATTTGTATTATTTGTCTATATTTTTTTATTTGCTATATGTTTTATATATATTTATGGATAATATAAAAGGCGAACTATTCAACTATTTCGCCTTTAATTACATTATCATTTACAGATACTATTTTTACTTTAACAATTTCATTATTATCAATTTTGGTATCAACTTCAACAGGAATATAATTCGATGTTATAACTATTTTTTTATTATCTTTTCTGGTTTCAATTATTCCATCATAAATATTACCTACTTTTTGTTTATAGAAGACTAGTTCATATTTATCAGATAAAGATAATACTTCTTTAACACGACATTTTTTAATATTACCATCTACTTGATTTGGCATCGATGCAGCTTTTGTTCCACTTCTTTTTGAATATGGGAAAGTGTGGACTTTAGTAAATTTGATTTTATTCAAAGTATTAATTGTTTCTTTATAATTTTCATCGGTTTCACCTGGAAATCCTAAAATTAAGTCTGTCGTTATAGAGATATCTGGTATTTCTTTTCTAATATGATTTATTTTATCTATAAAAGTATTTACATCATATAGTCTATTCATGCTTTTTAAAATGGCATCACTACCTGACTGAAGTGGAATATGTAAATGTTTAGCCATAATGCTATTATTTTTAATTAAATCAATTATGCCATCAGTAATTTCATTTACTTCGATACTTGATAATCTAATTCTATAAATATTAGGGATCTTGACTAGTTCAGTTAGTAATTTTTCTAGATTAGTATGTTTTTCTATACCATATCTTCCAGTATGAATACCAGTTAAGACAATTTCTTTATAGCCATTATTAACTAAGTTAGTAACTTCATCAATTACTTTATCAAAATCTTTGCTTCTAATACCACCTCTTGCATAAGGAATAGCACAGTATGCACAGAAAGCATTACAGCCATCTTGAATTTTAACAAAAGCTCTTGTGTGCATCAAAAATCTATTGATAAACATATCCTCAAATGATATCTTGGTTATATCGTTAACTTTAATAATTTTATGATGATCTTTTAAATATTCATTTATTAGATTGATTATTTCACTTTTGTGTTTATTACCAATAATAATATCGGCATCAATATCGTTTGGATTAAGTTGAGAATAACAACCCATAACAATAAGAATAGAACTATCGTGATTTTTTCTAGTACTATGAATTAATTTACGATCTTTTTTATCGGCTTCATTGGTAACTGTACAAGTATTAATGATGTAGATATCGGCTTCCTCTTCAGAATCCCAATCAAGCATTTTATAACCAGATTCTTGCATTAAATTGGTAACATATTCTGATTCATAAATATTTACTTTACAACCAAATGTATGAATAGCAAAGGTCATAATCTCACTTCCAATCCGGGAGTATTATAACATAATAATATTAAAAAAGAAAGATTTATTTTCTTTCTTTACTAATGTCCATGGGATTAACATGAATTACTGTTAGATAGATATCATCAAATGTTTTAGTGATTTCTTTTTCTAGTTTATCAGCTATTTCATGAGACTCATAAGTTGACATATTTCCATCAACAAAAATGGTAAAGGATATTTGATACTGATAACCAATTGGAGTCGAATTAAAGTGATTAACTCTTTTGACATCATCATATTTATTAATGATAGCCAACACTTTTTGTTTTGTTGTATCAGAAATACATTTATCCATTAATACATCATAACTTTCTTTATAAATAGCTAGTGATGAATAGATAATCCATAAAGCAATACCAATACCAACAATACCATCTAAATAATAAAAATTATATTTTGCAAGTAAACAAGATATTAAGTTAATGCTAGTTAATATGGCATCAATTAAGTGATCTTTAGAATTAGCTTTAACTAAGATATTATGATATTTTTTAGCTAATTTATTCGTATAAATAAACAATGATATTTTGATAATAATTGTCGTTAAGCAAATAATAATAAGCCAAATAGAAAAATGATAGGTTATTCTATTAATTAAGGTATTTATGGAATCTTTTAAAATAAATAATGAAGTTAAAATCATAACAATACTTATCATCATGGAATAAATATATTCGGCCTTACCATGACCTAAATTATGATCATCATCAATTGGTCTACTGGCAATTTTATTACCAATAAACGTCATTAAGGAAGTAAAGATATCACCTGCACTATTAAAGGCATCAGCAATCATAGCTCTGCTTTTAGTAAGATAACCAATAGTTCCTTTAATAATTAAAAGAAAAATATTAGCAACTATTCCAAGGATACTGGCTATTTTAATTTTTTTATGTTTATTCATAATATCACGCTCTTATTCATTATAACATATTTTATGGTTTTAAAAATAAATATTATGTGTTAGAATACTTGTTGGTGATGTTTATGTTTAAATATACTTTAGACAATAAGAGATATCATACCTTGAATTATTATTATAAAACAAAATTTGGAACGAAAATATTTAAATTAAGTTTAAATGGTGGATTCACCTGTCCTAATTTAGATGGTACCAAAGGATATGGCGGATGTATCTATTGTTCTAAAACCGGTAGTGGTGAATTTGGTGGGGATAAACTTAAGTCATTAACTGAACAAGTAGCTGATATGAAGAAAATTGTCAATAAAAAGAATATTCCTTGCAAATATATCGGATATTTTCAGGCTAGAACTAATACTTATGCATCAGTTAATATTCTTAAGGAAAGATATGAGGAAGTCTTAGCTTGTGATGATATAATTGGACTTAATATTGGAACAAGATGTGATGCAATAACTCCAGAGTGTTTGGACTATTTAACAGAACTTAATAAAAAGACTTATTTAGTTGTCGAATTAGGACTTCAGACAATTCATGATAAAACATCAAAGTTAATAAATAGATGTCATGATATGCATGAATTTGATGAAATGGTTAAAAAACTTAGAGAAAGGCATATCAAAGTTGTTGTGCATATAATAAATGGTCTTCCTTATGAAGATGAAGATATGATGTTAGATACAATAAAGCATTTAAATACATTGGATATTCAAGGAGTAAAAATACATATGTTACATATTATTAAGGATACTGAGATGGCTAATCTTTATTTAAAAGAACATTTTCATATTCTTAGCAAGGAAGAATACATCGATATTGTTATTAAACAATTAGAATTATTAAATCCAAAGATAGTTATTAATAGAATTACATCTGATCCTGATAAAGATACACTATTGGAACCAATTTGGTTACTTGATAAATGTCAGTTACTTAATGATATCGATAAAGAAATGAAAAAAAGAAATACATATCAAGGAATTAAATATTGATATGTATTTTTAATTTGGTAAATTAGTCATAACGTATCGATTTTCTTCACGTAAGTTATCTTTCTTAACATCGTTTGTGATTGCTAATGTAGCGACTATTATTACTAAATAAAGTATAATTGCTCCTTTGTTCTTTTTTAAAAAATTCATTCTTATCACCCTTTCGTAATTACATTTTATAACATACAGGTGTTTGTGTCAACAAATTTTGATATTTTTTATAAACAATTGTTCATGTTTTACATTTTAATGTAAATTGTTTATTATATAATATTAATGTTCGTATTTTTTAAAGAAATTATAAACAAATGTTTGACTTCTGTTTGTTTTTATGCTAATATACTTAGTGAAAGGAGTTCTTTATGAGACAAAAAACAGAAGGATTAACCAGAAAACAAAAAGAAGTTTTAGATTTTATCAAACAATTTCATGCACAAAATAAATATCCGCCTTCAATTAGACAAATATGTAGTGCAATTAACCTATCATCACCAGCAACTGTTCATGTACATATTAATCATTTAGTTGAGAAAGGATTTATTAAAAGAAGCAAGGAAGGAAACAGAGCAATGGAACTTTTAGTTCCTAATGAATACGAGGATCGTGGTGAAGATGTTGTTAACGTACCATTACTTGGCAAAGTAACTGCTGGTTCACCAATTGAAGCCATTGAAATGCCAAACGAATTTTTCTCACTACCATCATACTTGATTCCTAAAAAGAAAGAAGTATTTACACTAAAGGTAGATGGTGAAAGTATGATTAATAAAGGTATATTATCTGACGATATTGTAATCGTTGAAAGAACTAATATTGCCAAGAATGGTGAAATGGTTGTGGCTATGAACGATAATAATGAAGTAACGTTAAAAACATTTTATAAGGAAGATGGTCATTTCAGATTACAACCAGAAAATGATTTTATGGATCCAATTATCTTAGATAATGTTACCATATTAGGAAAGGCTATTGGCTTATATAGAAAATTTTAGTATTTAAAAAGATTCATATCAATTTTATGAATCTTTTTTCTTGTTCATTAGACCTAAATGTTCATAGGCTTTATCAGTAACCATTCGACCACGACTGGTTCTTTTTAAATAACCTTGTTGTAATAAGTATGGTTCGTAGACATCCTCGATGGTTGATACTTCTTCACCAATAGATGAAGCAATAGCTTCGATACCAACCGGACCGCCATTAAATTTTTCAATGATTGATAGTAATAAATTATAGTCAGTATCGTCTAAACCTAATTTATCTACTTTTAATCTATTTAAAGCATCATCTAAAATACTCATATCAATAATACCATTGCCATTAACGAGAGCAAAATCTCTTACTCTTTTAAACAATCTATTAGCAATTCTTGGTGTACCTCTACTTCTTTTAGCCAGTTCTCTAGCGGCTTCATCGGTTATTTCTGTTTCGAGCACACGAGAAGTTCTTTTTACAATTAGATATAATTCATCTTCGTTATAGTAATTTAATTTAGAAATAATTCCAAAGCGATCTCTTAGTGGGCTAGATAAATCCCCTGCTCTGGTTGTTGCTCCAATTAAAGTAAATGGAGGAAGTTCTATTTTAATATTACGACTAGTTCCTTCACTACCACCAATAACAATGTCTAAGTAAAAGTCTTCCATAGCTGGATATAATATTTCTTCAATATATCTTGGAATACGATGAATTTCATCAATAAATAAGACATCATTAGGTTCTAAAGTCGATAAGATGGCAGCTAAATCACCACTTTTTTCGATTGAAGGACCTGAGGCTGTTTTAATATTACTACCTAATTCATTAGCAATAATATAAGCTAAAGTAGTTTTACCAAGACCTGGTGGGCCATATAATAGGACATGATCTAAACTTTCACCACGCATTAGGGCAGATTTTATGAATACTCTAATATTTTCTTTGGCTTCAGTTTGTCCAATATATTCATCTAGCGTTTCGGGACGAATATTGGAAATTTTATCTTCATCTAATAGTTCGCTTGTAAGTATTCTTGTGTCTTTCATGGCATCACCTCTCTTTGATTAAATCTAGTACTTCACCCCAATTATTAAAATGAGTAAACTCAACATCTTTATTATAGTAAGTTTCTGGCATTAAAACTTTTATTCCTAATTCAGAAACCTCTTTTGCGTGTCTCGGACTATCATCTATAAATAAATCGATATGTTCTTCTTTACACGCCTTTGCTTTATTTTCCGCATTAGTAATAATTTTTTCATATTTTATATGATAACGATCTAAATAATCTTTAGTATCTTTGTAAGGATCTGTATGTCCTCTTCCTCTAGCTGTAATAAAGAATACTTGATGACCTAGTTCATATAGTGCATCAATTGTTTCTTTAACATTGTCTTTTAGAGTGACATTAGGAATTACTGAATCATATATTGGAGTCATCATTTCAAAATACTCTTCTAGAGTTATTAAGTGAGCGACTGAATTATAATATGGTTTTGACTTACGTAATACATCTTCAGGAATATTAAACATACGTGAATAATATGGTAATAAACATTCCCAACTATTTGTAATCGTATCATCCATATCAATACCAATTCGCATGTTGCCCACCTTCTTTCTATTTTAGTAGTAGTTTTAAAGCTTCTTTAATTTGATTTTCAATTGTCAATTCAGAATCAACATTCTTGATAATCTTTTTAATATCGGCTTGCTTATATCCTAATGCTATTAAGGCATCGGTTAATTCATCATTTTGGTTGCTTTCTAGTAAACTCATTTGTCCACCATTAAGTTTGCCTTTTAAATCAAGAATAATCTGTCTTGCTACTTTGTCACCTATTTTAGGAAATTTCTTTAAATACAAAATATTTTCTCTGTCAATAGCATCAGCAATACCGTTAATTGAACCAGTAGCTAGCATAGGAAGAGCCATCTTTGGTCCTAATCCTTTAACAGAAATCAATTTTAAGAATAATTCAAGTTCTTCTTTATTTTTGAAACCATATAGAGAATATTCATCTTCTCTTATGCAGTTATAAGTGTATATGGTGTATAATTCTTCTAGTTTATAATAATAGGGATTAGGAACATATATTAAGTAACCAATACCATTATTATCAATAATAACATAATTACTTTCAATATCTTTTATTGTTCCGCTAATATAACCATACATACTATTTAAATTCCCTTATATCGCTATTTTTTAAACCTTTTAATACACTCATATCCATTTCTTTAACCATTCCTGTGTTTCTATTAATATTTTTAATTGTATCATTAACCATAATCGTTAGTAATTCTTTATATGAAATATTTGCTTCTTCCCATAAATGGTGTGAGAAGCATGTTGGAATACTGTTTATTTCATCAATATATAATTTCTTTTTCTTTTTGTCATAAAGGAAATCAACAGTGCACAAACCTGTATTATTAAGTAAATTAGTAGTTCTTTTAGCAAGAGAGATAATATCTTCATTCATTTTTTCTGATATATTGGCAGGAACGGTTCTAATAATATTACCATTACGATAATTTTCTAGATTACATTTGTCAATATAATCACGAAATTCTAAGTTTGTAGCTACTTCTTCAATCGCTGATTTATATAGTTTATCATTTGTTTTTAGAATTGAAATATTATATTCTAGAACATCCTCTAATTGTTCTTCAACAATAATTTTACGGTCAAATTTTAATACTTCATTAATAATTGTATCTAATTCTTCTTTTCTTTTTACTGTTTTAATACCAATACTACTACCTAAAGTAGCTGGTTTTACAATTAATGGATAATTCAATTTTTCAATCTTTTTAAACAATTCTTCTTTATTCTTATTATATTCGTTATCAAAAAACCAAACATATTTAATAACTGGTAATTCATTAAATTCTAATAATTGTTTAGTGAAAACCTTATCTTGACATATTACAGATGAATAGATATTATTAGAAACGCAAGGGATACCTAAAGTATCTAAATATCCTTGAATAGTTCCATCCTCAGTTCCTCTACCATGAACCATTGGAATAACTAAGTGTACTTCTGTTAATTCTCTTTTAAATAAACCAGTAGTTTGAAGAACAAAACGACCTTGTTTATTTATTAAATTTACTTTTGTGGCATATGTTTCTATTAAATTAAAATTATTAAAACTATCGATATATCTTAAACAGCCTGATGAGTACCATACTAAATCTTTTGTAATATAGATTGGGACTATTTCGTATTTTTCGGTATCTATATTATCCATAGCTTGTAGGGCTGTAATAATAGATAATTCGTGTTCTAGACTCTGTCCGCCAAAAATTACCCCTATTTTTAATTTCATATAAAATCACCTTCATTTTAAGTATAGCATAATAAAAACTTGATAGTCAACTTTAATAATTAAATGCTAAGCAATTGTCAACTAATGTAAATATAGCACTTTAGAGTTTAAAAGTCAATATTTGTTTAAACATTTGTTTGCGTTTTTTATAAAAAAAAGAAAGCGGTTTATCCTTTCTTTTTTGATTCCGTGTTAATAGCTTCTTTAACACGTTTTTTTACTCTTTTTTTAATCAATTGGTAATCGGTATTATCTTTTATAATATTATGGCCAATAATTACTTCAGTATATTTATCTGGATTATTAGCAACTTCATAAAAAATACTTTCAAAAATGTTAGTAATGGTACTTACGAGTCCTCTAGCACCAATTCCTTTATTTAAGGCATCTTCACAGATTAAATCGATTAATTCAGAAATATTATTAATAGTTACTCCCATCGTTTCAAGGGCTTTAATACTACCTATAAATTCACTTTCATCTGAGTTTAGTATTATATCTTTCAAGATATCTTTAGTCATTGCATTTAAATTAATAACGACAGGTAAGCGGCCAATCATTTCTCTTTTCATTCCATAAGTAATTAATGATTCGCTAGTTATTTCTTTTGGTGTTTGAACGGAAGTAACTGCCTCACCAAAGCCAACTACGACTTTGTCTTTTGGCTTTTCATGTAATTCAGAAAAAGCGCCTATACCAACAAAGATTATTTTAGAGGTATCAATGGTTATTTCTGCTCCCATAGCTCCACCAACTTGAATAACCCTCTTACAACCTTCAATTAGTTTTAATAATTCATTTTGGACACCTGAAGTACTAACATCGCCGCTACTATAAGCACCATTGGCTAATTTATCTATTTCATCTAGAATAACAATTGCTTTTTCGGCTTTACTAATATTGCCTTGATTATCATAATATATTTGAGTTAATAATTCATCAACGCTCCTGCCAACATATCCTGCTTGAGACAAACCAGATACTGGGAAAATTGTTAATGGTATATCTAAAATTTGTTCTAGTTTTTTGAAAATAGCAGTTTTACCTACGCCACTTGGGCCAATTACTAACATATTTTTTTTGGTAATGTTTTCAAATTTAATAGTTGTCCAAATGGAAGTAACTATCTTTTTGATAGCTTCATCTTGACCTTTAATAGTTTCTTTTACTTTAGCCACTATTTCACCTGGTGTTATATCTATTTTACGAATATATTCTTCTTTTTCTTTATCTTGTGCTTCATAATAATTACTATATTGTTCATAAAGCCTATCGGTATCATTATCCATTAAGATATATTCTTCACCGGTTTCTTTAACTTTTAGACTAATGAAATAATCTTCTTTTAAATTCCTTGTTAGCGTAACTTTATTGACTAAATCAGTTAATTCTTTTTTTATTTCTTCAATTAATTTATCATCAAAGGTAGATTCTTCTGCTTCAATAACCATACGATTAGCATAACAAATTCCTGATACTGTTGGTTCAGCCATATGTGAATAAGCAACATCATTTTCATCTAAAAACCAATGATCTATTTCATTATATGTACCTTCAATTATTTTAATAGGAACAAATTCTTCAGAGCCATCTTCTTGTTTAATTCTTTTATACAATACAGCAAATTCTTTTTTTACAACCATAACCCTACTCCTTTGTTTAATCTCTAATTTTAATATGTGTTTCTCTTAATTGTTTTTCAAAGACTTCCCCTGGACAGCCCATCATAGTATCAGCTCCATTAGCGCCTAGTGGGAAAGCAACCATTTCACGAATATTTTCCTCATCTTTTAGAAGCATAAGAATACGGTCTATGCCAGGAGCCATACCAGCATGTGGAGGTGCTCCAAATCTAAATGCTTCATATAAAGATGGGAATTTTGATTTAACGACTTCTTCATCATAACCAGCAAGTTCAAAGGCCTTTTTGAGAATTTCACGGCTATGATTTCTAACGCCACCTGAAGCCATTTCAAAGCCATTACATACAAAGTCATATTGGTATGCTTTAATACTGAATGGATCGTCACTATTTAAAGCTTCTAAACCGCCTTGTGGCATTGAAAAAGGATTATGGGCAAATGCAACGCTGCCATCTTCTTCATCTTTTTCAAAGAATGGAAAATCATTGATAATACAAAATTCATATTTATTTTTATCAATTAAATCTAGTTCATTACCTAGTTTAATGCGAAGTTGTCCCATTAATTTAGCGCATTTTTCTTTATCTGCAATGATAAAGACGACGTTTCCACTTGATAATGATAATTTTTCTTTTAATTCATTTCTTATGTCATCAGACATAAATTTATCTAAAGTTGATTTAAAAGATAAATCTTCATTTACTTTGATGTAGCCAAGAATTCCTCCAATGCTTTTTACATATTCTTCCATACTTTTATACCAAGAATTTGATTTATCGATATTATTAACCTTTATACCTCTAATTGTAGTATTTTTAAATGGTTCAAAATCACTCTTTGATAAAATCTCTGTTAAATCAACAATTTCTAATGGATTTCTTAAATCTGGTTTATCAGAACCATATTTTAACATAGCTTCGTCATATGGAATTCTTCTAAATGGTTTAGGACTAACTTCCTTGTTACCAAAAGTAGTAAAAATATCATAAAAGACTTTTTCACCTACAGCGTAAACATCCTCAGCAGTAGCAAAAGACATTTCAAAGTCTAATTGATAGAATTCGCCATATAATCGATCACTTCTTGGGTCTTCATCTCTAAAACATGGAGCTATTTGGAAATATTTATTAAAGCCTGATACCATTAATAATTGTTTAAATATTTGAGGAGCTTGTGGTAGTGCATAGAATTTGCCTTTAAACTTTCTTGATGGAACAATAAAGTCTCTAGCACCTTCTGGTGATGTTGCTGTAATTATTGGGGTTTGAATTTCAGTAAATTCCATATTTTTCATCGTCATACGTATGAAATCAATTACTTTACTTCTAAACAATATGTTCTCATGAACCTCTGGATTACGTAAATCTAGGTAACGATATTTAAGTCTTGTATCCTCAGTAGATTCTTTAGATCTAGCAATTTCAAATGGTAAGACATTCTCACATTCTCCTAAAACTTCTAATGAGATAATTTTCACTTCAATTTCACCAGTGGCCATATTTTTATTAATCATGTCATCAGTTCTTTTGTTGACAATGCCGGTAACTGTTATAGTGCTTTCACGATTAATATTAAGGTATTTTTCAGCTTCTTCACTAATTAATTGAACTATACCTGTTTCATCTCTTAGGGTCATAAATAATAATCCGCCTAAGTTTCTAATTGAGTTTACCCACCCAGCAAGTCTTATTTCCTTGCCAATATAATCTTTGTTTACTTTACCGCAATAAACATTACGATAGATATTTTCATTCATTTTTTTCCTCCTAAAATAAAAGACACGAAAAGCATTTATGTAAGGACGGGATTTCCGCGGTGCCACCTTACTTCACTTTCGTGCGCTTGTTTGTATTTATAAATTGTCAGTTTCGTTAATATTTATTTGTCACTAATAAACCGAAAACTAAGTTTATTATATCACTTTTTTGTGAGATTGCAAGATTATTCATTACCTAATGAGCCAAATACTCCTGTTATGCCATTTCCATCCAATCCACTGCCTTTTACATTAATAGTTCCAGCAAATAATTTTCCACTATCTGTTTTTGTCTGGTTTCTATTATTTTCCATAATCCACAATACAATGGAATATGTTACTGTGCTTGGCGTTTCACTATTGGTGGCTTTTGCTAAAATTTTATTAATTTCAGTTAAAACCACTGGAGTTATTTTACTTTCAGAATCATATACTTTTTCATCGCCATTTAAAGTGTATGGCCTATCATCAACTAGATGAGTAGCGCTTATAACTTCATTTTTTTCTTCATCTAAGACTTTGAAATAAAGATTTTCAAACGTATTATAATTGGTGTCTAAAGTTATGTATAGTGGAATATCAGTATCTGTCATAGTATTTTTTACTGTAAAGGTATAAACACTACAGATTTCACGTAAATTGTCGTCAATGCAGGTTGTTCCTGCCGTTATTGTATCACCTGTATTAGTATCTTCATATGGTTTCAAAAAGTTGCCATTTTCGTCTAATCTGTTAAGTGAAATATCAACATATCTTTCTTCTGAAGGAATAATATTCTGTTTTATTAAGGACAAATCATCTTCATATTCTAATTTAAAGGTTGCTGCAGTCACATTAACAGCATTAGTTTCACTGCTAATGGTAGCAGTAAAATATGCAAAGGTTGAGCCAGCAGCAATTAAAATACTAATTGATAATGCAACTAAGAAAAAAAATTGTAACTTCTTTTTGTTCATAATGCATCAACACCTATTCTTATTTAATGATATCAAAAATATTATTTTTTTTCAATAGTAAACATGCTATTTAATAAAAAAAGCGTTATATTAACGCTTTTAATTTTATCCACCGATATTAAATGTACCAGTAATTCTACCTTCAGCACCTGATGTTGAAGCAAATACTAATTGTCCTTCAAAATGAGCACCCATCTCAGATGATTGGTCTTCATTATCATTTAAGTAAACAACAAAGTATTTTTGAGCAGTTCCTGGAGTATCGCCTTCTTTAGCAGGTACGGTAATATTTGTACCGAAAGCGATGCTATCACCAACTTGTGCAGGAATGTCAGCAGAAGTACCAACAGCAAAATTATCTGTTGTACCTGTTACTTCAGCTATTTTCAAGTTAGAAAATGCTGTACTAGTAGTTCCTTCTTCTGATGAAGCAGGATTGTTTACTGTTGTTAATACTGAACCAGCAAATGTTAATGCTTCTGCACCTTCATTAGTAATAGTTACCTGGTAAAGAGCACATACTTGGAAGCCTCTGCTATCAATACACTTGTTGGTTGCATTATTTAGAGCATATGCTAAATTAGTAATAGCTGGCTCTGTTCCTGCAACTGTTGCAGTTGGATTAATTGGAACTAATGATCCATCAATTGTTGGATATACTGGTTCAACTTCAACACTAGCACTAAATTCATAAGCTGTTAAATTAACACTAGCGTTATTACTTCCTGCAGTAGCAGTGAAATAAGCGAATGTAGCACCAATGATAGCAACAATTAAAGTAGCAACGGCAACAACGCCTAAAAATAGTCCTCCGCCTCTTTTTTGTTCTCTTTCTTCTCTTTGTTCATTTTCCATAAATAGTCCTCCTCTACTATTTCAATGATACCAAAAAAAATTACTCTTGACAAGTAATTTTTTTATTTTTTTACATTTTTCTTAAAATAAACTTAATTGACTTGTTTCTGGCATATTATCAAATATTCCCATTGACTTCATTTTATCAACAAGTGTTGTTGATACTTTACATCTGTTTTGAAAATCTTCAATGGAAATAAACGGATGCAATTTAGCTTCATTTTCGATGTTTTTGGCAACGACATCACCAAGACCATCAATTGATGAAAATGACGGGATAATAGTTTTATCATCGATAACGCCAAAAGTTAAGGCTTTACTTTTATATAAATCAATATTAGCTATTTTAATACCTCTAGCAGTAGCTTCTAGGGCTAGTTTTAAACATTCAGCAACACCTGATTCTTTATTGGTAGCATCAAAGCCTTTTTCATTTATTTCAATAAGTTTTTCTTTAATAGTACTGTATCCACTAATCATTGCCTCGATGTTAAAATCAGTAGCCTTTGTTGAAAACCAAGAGGCATAGTAGTATGCTGGCATATGTACTTTGTACCAAGCAATTCTGAAGGCACTAATAACATAAGCAGCGGCATGAGCTTTGGGAAACATGTATTTGATTTTTGCACAAGAATCGATAAACCATTTTTCAATTCCGGCTTTTTCCATCGTTTCAACATGGCCCTTCCATCCTTCAGGATCTTTACTAGCTTTTCCTTTTCTGACAAATTCCATAATCTTAAAGGCCTTGATTGGTTCTACACCATGATACATTAGATAAACCATAATATCATCACGACATCCTATTACTTCTTTAAATGGAACAACATTATTTTTTATTAATTCTTGAGCATTACCTAGCCATACATCAGTTCCGTGTGATAAACCAGATATTTTAATTAATTCAGCAAATGTTTTCGGTTTAGTATCTTCGACCATACTGATAGTAAACGGGGTACCAAATTCAGGAATACCTAAAGTGCCTGTTTTACACATTATTTGTTCTTCAGTAACTCCCAAAGCTTTTGTTCCTGTAAAGATTGACATTGTTTCCTTATCATCTAATGGTACTTTTAAGATGTCAGTGCCAGATAATTCTTGAATTAAGCGTAATTGAGTTGGATCGGAATGTCCTAAAATATCTAATTTTAGTAAGTCTTGATCGATTGCATGGTAATCAAAGTGAGTTGTTCGCCATGCACTAGTTACATCATCAGCTGGAAACTGAAATGGTGTAAAATCTGATACTTCCATATAATCAGGAACAACAACAATACCTCCAGGATGCTGGCCAGTTGTTCTTTTAACGCCTGTACAGCCAGCAGCTAATCTTTCTATCTCACAATCACGTTTATCTTTTATTCCTTTATCTTCAAAATAACCTTTAACAAAGCCAAATGCCGTTTTTTCAGCGACAGTACCAATTGTTCCAGCACGATATACATTATCTACACCAAATAACACTTTAGTATATTCATGAGCGGAAGCTTGGTTTAAATCAGAGAAATTAAGATCAATATCGGGAACTTTATCGGCATTAAATCCTAAGAAAGTAGCAAATGGCATATCTTGTCCATCTTTATACATTAATTCACCACAATTTGGACATTTCATGTCTGGCAAGTCAAAACCACTCGAATAAGTTGCACCAAGTTCATTACCTTTATCATCTTTAAAAATACTATGTTTACAATTTCGGCATCTATAATGAGCTGGCAATGGATTTACTTCGGTGATACCCATCATTGTAGCAACAAATGATGATCCAACAGATCCACGTGAACCTACTAAATAACCTTCATCATTGGAGTGCTTAACTAGTCTTTGAGCAATTAAATATATTGGATCAAATCCACCACCAATGATACCTCCTAATTGTTTTTTTATTTTTTTAGCTAGTGATTTATCATCAAGTTCACCATCTTCTTCAGTCCAATTTGATTTAACATAGTCTCCAACCAAAGTTTTAACTTCATCAAAACCAGAAATAATTGTTTTATGAAGATTATCAAATACTATTTTTTCTAGTTCACTACCTTCTAAATCTGGTTTTTCATTTTTGAGTTTTTCACTCCAAATTTTATAGACAATATCACCATATAATTCCTTAGCAATACGTTCTTCGATATTGTGTGGTAAAGGTGACCCATACCATTCTTCAGCTTTGGTATAAACTAAATCAGTTACTACACGTGGGCAATCTAAGTAGCTTTTACCATCATCACTTTTTACTCTTGGTGAAAACGGAATACCACCAGTATCAACGATTACTTCAATTTCTTCAGTCATATCTAAAATTTTATTGGTATTTTCAACGACTATTTCATAGGCAAGCTTATCGTCTAAGAAACTAAAATCATCTAACATTTCTCTCGTCGTTCTAAAGTGTTGTGACGGAATTTCTTTGATATTATTCTTAGCAAGTGGATGTCTTCCTCCACCGGGAACTTTTTGATTAACTATTATTTCACGATAAATTTTATCTTCACGAGTAAAATGATGAACATCACCAGTAGCTACGATTATTTTGCCAGCTTCTTTAGTAGCATCAATTACTTTTTTAATATGATTTTGTAATTCTTCTTCATTTGCAAAATCGCTTGTTTGAATTAAGTGACCATATACTTCAGGAGGTTGAACCTCAACATAGTCATAGAAATTTATAATATTAGTTAATTCTTGACCATCTTTACTTCTAGCTTCTAAAAATACTTCAGATTCATAACAACCACTACCAATTAATAATCCTTCACGCAATTCATTTAATTTACTTCTTAATATTCTTGGGGTTTTATATAAATATACTGTATTGGCTAATGAAATAATTTTAAACAAATTTTTAAGTCCAGTTTTATTTAAGGCTATGGCATTAAAATGATAGGTCCTTCCAAATTTATGAATTTCATCTTTGGATACTAATTTATCAAGATCAGATATAGTCTTATAATTTTGACTTCTTAATTTTTGTAACATTTTGGCAAAGACATGAGCTGTTCCTTCAGCATCATAATCAGCTCTATGGTGAGCATCTTCTTCCCAAGGAACATTATATCTAGCAACTAAGGCTGATAGGCTGTGCCTTGCATATCCTTGATCTAATGTTCTTGATAATTCTAAAGTATCAATAACAGTATTTTTAAATTCTCCCAAGTTATATTTATTCATGGCACTGACCATAAATGAGATATCAAATTTAGCATTATGGGCAACCATTGGGGCATCTCCAACCCACTCTAAAAACCTTTTAGTAACAGTTTCTTCATTATCTTTACCCTTAACCATATCATCAGTTATACAAGTAAGTGCTGTTATTTTATCAGGAATGTGTCTTCCGGGATCGATTAATTCATCAAATCTATCAGTTATTTCATCATTGCATATTTTAACGGCACCAATTTCAATCATTTGATCAGTTCCACCAGCGTTAAATCCCGTAGTTTCTGTATCAAAAACGACAAAAGTTGTTCCTTCTAAAGGAGTATCAGTTGGTCTTACAGCGATATTTACCGTATCATCAACAAGAGTAAGTTCTGTCCCGTATAAGCCTTTAAAATGTTCTTTAGGATCTTCAATCTTTTTATTGTGATCAGTGATAAGACCATAAGCAATGGGGAAAGCTTGGCAACCATTATGATCAGTAATAGCTACACCGCGATATCCCATATTGATTGCCTTAGTTACTAATTCACAAGTATGTTTTCCTAAATCGACACGGGTAATACCATCCATTTGACTCATCATCGTATGAGCATGTAATTCAACTCTTTTAACTGGTTCATTATCGATGATTTCTTTCTTTTCAGGAGCCTCTACTTGTTCAACATCCTTGTACCTCGTATTAAACACAATTTCATTGGCAAATTTATCCATCGTGGCACGTCCATAAAAATTATACCAATTACCTTCTTTTAATAACTTTTTAATTAAGCTATATTCATCATCATCTTTAGTAAACATTTTTACATACATACTATCAGTATAATCGGTTACTTTTAAGGTAATTATTTTATAGCCGGATTTAGATTCAAAATAATCAATTCCAAAAATACAACCCTTGATGTTAATATTTTCTACTTCATAAATAACATCTTTTATTGGCGTTATTTCAACACTCTTTTTAGCACGATATGGTGTTTTCTTTTCAGTTGTTTCTTCTTTTTTTATAGTTTGCTTAGTGACTTTGCTAGATTCGATACTAGCAATTTTTTCGTTTTCAATTTTATCTTTTAATTCTTTATCACCATCAAGAACTAAATCAATGTCAATATCAATATTAAAACCATAATTATGCATTTTATCTATTAATTCTTGTTTTATACTAATCATATTAGTACACTCTATTTTATTATAGGTTTTAACCGTAATTGTATTATCAATAATATCTATATCTCTATCTAAGAAAATATTATATTTATTACGATCTAGACAGATATTTTTCATAATATCTAAGTAGTATTCTTTGATAAGTGAGTTATCAACATTTTTAGGATTAATAATTATTTTTATTTCTTCAATCGTATTAAAGTATGATGCTAACTTATACAGGATGTTGTTGTAGACATCTATAGGAATAATATTATCAGTGTTGATGATAAAATCAAGTATCTTATTACCATCATAAATAATCACTTTCTCAATACTAGCATTATTAAAATAAGATAATAAATCATCTTCAACTTTTATTTCATCAAATAATTTTTTTAATTTTTCTTGCATCATACTACATCACTTCATTCTTTCTTTATCTATTTTAACATAAATAAATAAATATTTATATCTATTGACATTAATTTAACAAAAAGTTTTGTTCATTTAAAAAGGTAACAATAGTTACCTTTTATATTTTCTTTAACATGTGATACATTCTATTATGATAATTATTCTTACTATAGAAGTTAAAAGCATTTTCATTGTAACAAAATACTTCAACAAAAACATATTCACATCCTTTGCTTTTAAAGTATGTTTCTATCTTTTCCATAAGTAATTTGCCAACTCCTTGGCTTCTCACTTTCTTAGTTACGATTAATTCGGTTATTTCGCCACGTCTTGGACATTTATAGTCTAAGTAGTCATATTTATCATATGGAAATATGCATCCCATTATTAAACCAACTACTTTATTATTATCAACAGCTAAGTAGCATATTCCTTCATTTTCATTTACTTCTTTTAAATCATTTAAAGCCATTTTTTCACGATATTCTGGATGTAGTTGATCTAAATTATCTCTATCGATACTAACAAGATATTCTTCTAATTCTACTAATAAATCTCGAACATCTTCAAGATATTTATCAGTATATTCAATTATTTTCATATTCCTCCTAAAAAAACTTTGTTTGGATGGTGGGCATTGGTTTATCAAAGGTTAGTTCTTTATAACAGTCTATGCCTTGTTCAGCACATAATTCTTCATATTTATCATCCCAAGATAATCGATATGAATTATTAATATCTAGACCAATTTTATTAGCCCAGTACTTAATTGTTTCATTAGGATTTTTGTCAATGCTTTTATTTTCAATTTCTAAGCAAATACCAAAAGGATATTCATCGACAGCAATTTCAATATCATTATTTTCAAAGATTGTACGATATCTTTCATAACTTTCAACAACTGTAAAATGCATTACATTTTCAATTATGTAAATAAAATTATCGGCGTCATCAGGATTAATTCTAACTTCTTTTTCTTCTTCAACATTAACTTCATCTTTTGTAGTATTAGCTAATCTTTTTTTCCAACTCAATTTACATTTATTATTTAATTCATTTCTAGATATTCTTAATCTAAATCTTCCATCGACATCTAGACTATAAAAATCATATCTAGTGTCAGAGTGATTATACTGAATAGTTTTTTCGTATATTCTAAAATTACTATGTAATTCTGGAATACTATTTAATCTATCAATTATCTTTTCTAATTCACTTTTGCTATAATAAAATCTAACTTCATATTCCATAATAACCTCCCTGTAATAATAATTAATCTTTTGTTATTAGATGTTTAAATTCTAAATTATCTTTTTTTAATAATTCTTTTAGGAAAAATGGTTTGATGTTTACTTTTTCAATGTCGTTAATACTAAACCATTTAAAATTTAGTTTAACATCGGTTCCTTTATCATTTTCTATTCTAGTAAAATCTTTAATATTATATTTTTTATCTTTTGGTTCTAATAAGTAATAAAAACATATTTCATGAATATTAAAATTACGCTTATTTACAAAGAAATTTTCAACAATTCCTAAATATTTAGCTATTTTAGTATCTAATAATACTTCTTCATTAATTTCTCTTATCATAGCTTCTTCAGTATTTTCACCTAATTCAACATGTCCTCCAGGCAAACACCAAAAGCCACTATCATCCATTTCTACAAACAATATTTTATCATCATGTTTGATTAAGCCAGATACTCTAAATTTGAACTTATACTTATTATCCTGTATAGATACTTCTTCTCTCATAATATCACCATCTTTCATCTTTATTATAGCATATTTATTATATTAAAAGAAAGATAATTATTTATTACCTTTCTTAGTATATTTATCTATTTTTTCTAATAATGAAT
Organism: uncultured Clostridia bacterium; assembly: GCA_946619755.1. Classification (GTDB taxonomy): domain Bacteria; phylum Bacillota_I; class Bacilli_A; order RF39; family UBA660; genus RUG705. Next base: position 6,050 of record CAMOMI010000011.1, on the reverse strand, counting down.
CTTTTTTTAATGGTTTTAAGATATAATCGGCAAAACCTGTTTTTAAATAATCTTCATTATATTCATAACTATTATCTTTAGTTAATAGTAATACTTTGGTATCAAAATTTCTAATATCTTTAATCTTACTCATAAGTTCAATACCACTAATTTGGGATAGCTCTTCATCTAGTAAAATTAAATCATATTTATTTATTTTAATTTTATCTAAACATTCTTTACCAGTATTAGCTAAATCTATCTTTATATTAGTTCCTTTTAATAATTTTTCAATTATTTTTAAACCAGATTCAGAATCATCAACGCAAAGAATATTAACGTTATCAAAAGTACTTTCATATTTTGATACTTCTGTATTTTCTATTTTAACTATTTTTTGATCTAAAATAATTTTTATTTTAGTTCCAATACCATAATCTGATGATATTAACATAGTACCATTCATAACAGTTATTAACTTATTAGCATTTGCTAAAGATTTATTATCAATCTTTATTTTATTAATATCTTCACTCTTAATACCCTTACCAGAATCTTCAATAGTAAACATTAATCTACAAACATCATTCTTGATAATTGAATTAACATTAAATTCAATATAACCACTATTTGTATATTTAGTACTATTATTCAAAACAGTTGTAAGTATTTCTTTTAAATTAATACCATCTCCATATAATAAATCAGGAATATCATGATCAATATGGGTTCTAAATTTTAATTCTTTATTTTTACAAATATCACCATAAATATTAACTAATTGTTTAATGATTGTTTTGACATTATATTTATCATTATATATTTTTATAGTCGTAGCATCGACAGATGACATATCTAGAATATTGTTAGTTGTTGATGAGAATTTAGAAGTAGATGCTATGATATCTCTAGCACTATCATATATTTCATCATAATTTTTACTATCTAAAATGATATTAGCATCATCATTTATTTTATTAGTTATTTCTCTTATTTCTTGAGTCATATTATATAAGAATAATGTTTTTTCTTCATTGGCATTATCTGAAATCTCTTTTGATTTGTGAGCTTCTTCCAATAATTTCATATCTGGATTCTCTATTGTAAAATACATCAAAAATATTACAAATGTTTCTAATGAAGTTAATAATAAAAGTTCTGGTCTTACTTTTTGAATCATGGCAACAACTACTAGTAAGACCACAAACGCAATTATTGGAATACTTTTTCGTTGTTTAAGATTTTGAAAATTTTTTATAAATAGGATAAACCAGTAAAAAATCATTAGGCTTATAACAAGATATTCATAATTTGCACATGGTCCATATGAATAAATGACATTGTCTTGATGATAGTAGTGTATTGGAAGAATAATAATTGGTAATGCAAGAGCAATATATACTCCTATAACCTTTTTATTGTCAAAACTATTGCCATTAGAACTTTTATTTTTTGAAATATAAATAACATATAGATTAAATAAAAATGAAAAAGTATAGAAACAAAAAATTACTCCTTTGGCAAGAATATTATTTACAATTGACTGCACATAGAATTTTTCTGCAGAATATGACAAAATTGCAAAAATTATGTTTATAAAATTAGTAACTATAATAAAACTAAATAATCTTGTTTCGACATTTTTTAATCTTCTTTTTGAAAAGAAAAATATATTTAGCATGATGCTATAAAAACAACTTAAAATTGTTAATATATTATTTCCCATTTAATCCACCTCCATATTATAGTTTGATTATATCATAAAAAGCGATAAAATACTATCGCTTTTTATTTTAAAACAATTTTTCTTACTTTTGGATTTTTAGTACCTTCCTTTGATAATTTTAAATAATCTATTTTTCCTACTGGAGTTAGTGGTAATTCGTCCTGAATATAGTATTCTAAGGCTATATCTCTCTCTGGTAATCTAGATAATGATGCTTCATTTATATCTTTAATAATTTGTTCTACTATTTCAAGGCTTCCTTCGTTTAGCACAATAAACGCTGTAGGTATTTCACCATTTTCTACATTTGGATCCTTAACACCAGTTACGCAGCATTGTTTTACGTGAGGATTTTCTTCGATTATTTGTTCAATTCGTGATGGCCAAACATTATGTCCATCACTTCTTACTATAATTCTTTTTAATCTATCTTGGAAAAAAACTAATCCATCTTCTGTCATATAGGCTTTATCGCCAGTGTGAACCCATCTTTTGCCATCTTCTTTTCTAAATACCTTTTTATTTTCATCGGGATTATTCAAATATCCATTAATTAATGTTGGACCACCTAAGCAAACTTCACCGACTTCATTATACCCTATTTCGTTGCCATTTTCATCTATAATTTTGAAATAATTTTCAACTAATGGAATACCAACTGATCCTAACATATTGCAGTTCCTATTAACTGTATATACGGCATTAGAACTCATTTCTGTCATGCCGTATCCTTTAGATACAACGGCTTTACTTCCATGTGCTGCTAAGAAATCATTAATTCTTTCTTCAGATGAAACAACTAATTTATCACCACCAACAATAGCAGTTTTTATAAAAGATAAATCTTTATTTTTCAATAATTCACTTTTTGTCAAACCATCTAAATATGATGGAACACCCATAATATGATTTGGCTTATGTTTTAATATATAACTATCAAATTTACTTGAATCAAATTTTGGAATTATATCAATTTGCATTCCATTGCAAATTGGAAGTGCAAAACCACATACTAATCCATAAGCTATAAATGGAGGCATTATACCTAAAAACACATCGTTTTTATCCCAGCCCATATTAGCAGCATGATTTTGGTAAACCATTGATAAGAAATTTCCATTAGTCATGACGCTACCTTTGGGAATACCTGTTGTTCCACTTGTATAAACAATACCACTTGGCAAGTTTATTTTATCTGTTAATTCTTCAGCATCAAAAACGAAATCTTTTCCTACACTAATAAATTCTTTCCAATTTATTATTTTCTTATTTGCGGCCTTTTTATTTGTTTTTAAGTCTTCGACAAAACCTTTTAATTTCATTAGCATTTTTAAATGTATTGGTAATGAGTCTGCTGCTGACAAACTTACTACATTTTGAATATTTAATTCGTTTATTATACCTATCATTTTTGGATATGCGATATCGATAAATATAATCATTTTAGAATTAGCATTTTCAATAAATGATTTGATTGAAGTGACATTTGTTCTTGGATCAATCATATTTGCAATAGCACCAATTTTATTTAAAGCATAGAATGCATAAAATGTTTCTGGTAAGGTCGGTACACAAAAACTAACAGTATCGCCCTTCTGAATTCCCATTTTTCTAAATGCCTTTTCTACTTCAGCTACTTTTTTAAAGAAATCTTTATATAAAACTTTATTGCCAAAGTACTCTAAAGCAATTTGTTCCATATTATCTTTATTGGCTTCAAGTGCAAAATCATAAACTGTCTTTTCTGGCAATTCAAAGTTAATTAATTTTTCTGGATAAAAGCGTAACCAAGGCTTATCAATACTAGCATATCCTACTGGTGGTCCTTGAAATTCACCAGTTGATAATTTCCTTAAATAAATATTTCTTAATTTTTCTTCTTCTCTTGTCAACTTACTAAGTTTTTCTTTTAATTGATTTTCTTTTGTCATAATTCTCCCCCTAAATTTTAGTTTGTATATCAGTTTGATATATATTTATTATAACATATAAAAAAGAATAAAATCAATTATTCTTTTTGTTTTTATTTATCTAGTATGTTTTCTTTATACCATTTAGCAAATTCATCTTTAGCATTTCCCCAATATGATGATTCTTTTTCATAATCAATATCTCTTAATTCACTTAATGTCATGGTTTCTCCATCAGGAATAAAGAACATATCGTGCCATCTTCCTCTAGTACCTTTTGGTTCTTTTGAAATTGTTCCTGTGCCACTTCCTGTAAAGATTATTGGTTCTGATCCAGGTTCACAGTAAGCAAAGCAATGTTCAATTCTTGCTTTTCTATTTTCCTCGTCTTTTAATAATGCTAAAAATTTATCAACACCGATTTGTTTATCAAAGTATGCATTGTATGGACCAGGTAATCCGCCTAAAGCATCTAGATATAATCCGGTATCTGATTTTAAAACAGGATAACCTAGTTTGTCTGCGGCGTATTTAGCGCTAAAGCCAGCTACTTCGCCACATGTTTTGGCTTGAATTTCAATTATTTCAAAATCTGGATTAACTATTTCAATGTTAAATCCGTATTTTTTAGCAAAGAATTCATTAGCCTCCGCTACTTTGTATGGATTGGTTGTTAAATAAATTAATTTTTTCATTTTTTTCATCCTTTCTTTTTATTTTATAATTTCATAAATTAATTGTTCATCTTTATTTTTCTTATCAGATATTTTAAAAATAGAGTTATCAATTTCAGTTACTTCTTTATTCGTATATAATGTCATAATGACATCGCCTTTTTCAATATAGTCATTAATATTTTTGTTTATAATTATTCCAGCACTATAATCAATAGTATCCTCTTTATTTTCGCGACCGGCTCCTAAAGACATCGATAATAATCCTAATTTATAAGCATTTATTTCAGTTAAATAGCCTTCGGTCATCGATTTTATTTCATATTTATTTTTTGACTTAGGTAAGTTATTTAAATTACCATGTTGCTTTTTGATTAATTCAAGAAATTTATTATAAGCTAATCCGTTAGCAAGATTATCTAGTACCATAGTTTTGGCTTCTTCATAAGAAATGTTTAAGCCAAGAGATACCATATGAGATGATAATTCAACACATAATTTTCTTAAATTACCTTCTTTATTATTTTTTAAAATTTGAATGGCTTCTTCAACTTCTAAGGAGTTACCAATATTGCTTCCTAAAGGAATATCCATATTAGTAAGAATACAGATAACATCAATATTATTATGTTGTCCAATATCAATCATTAATTTTGATAATCTTCTGGCATCTTTAATATTTTTGATTAAAGCACCATTGCCTACTTTAACATCTAATACTAATTTTTTAGTTCCTAGGGCAATTTTCTTACTCATAATTGATGAAGCAATTAATGGGATTGATTCAACAGTTCCAGTAACATCACGAAGGGCATATATTTTTTTGTCGGCAATAGCAATGTTTTCAGTTTGACTAGTTATAGCAACACCTATATCATTTACTTGATTTAAAAACTCTTCTTCGGATAAATTGACTATAAAGCCTGGAATGGATTCCAATTTATCAATTGTGCCACCAGTATGGCCTAAGCCTCTACCACTCATTTTGGCAACTTTAACGCCACAAGATGCAACAATTGGAGCAATTATTAAGGTTGTTTTATCGCCAACGCCACCTGTGGAGTGTTTATCTACCACATTACTACCTAATGGTGATAAATCTAATTTTTCGCCAGATGATGCCATATATTTAGTTAATGAATATATTTCATCATTAGTCATATCATTTAACAAGATAGCCATAAGTAAAGATGACATTTGATAATCTTTTATTTCACCATCTAAATATCCATCGATAACATATTTTATTTCTTCATCTGTTAATGTTTCTTTTAATCTTTTTTTATTAATAATATTTATAATATTCATATTTACACCCTTTTTATTTTATTATAATTAATCTTCTTTATATGTAGAATTAAATAAGTCTTTATCTTCATTTTCCATTTGTTCTAAAACCTCAATTTTAGGAAGTTCATCTTTACTAGACAAGCCAAAATAATCTAAAAACTCATCAGTTGTTTTATATAAGATGGGATGCCCAGGTTTATCAGAACGTCCACACTCTTTAATTAATCCTTTAGCAAGTAATCTACGAACAACATAAACGGAATCAACACCTCTTATTTCATCAACATCCAGTCTTGTTAACGGCTCATTATAAGCAATAATAGCTAAAGTTTCTAAAGCTTGATTAGACAATGTATTATTACGGGGATTTTCTAATAGTTTTTTAAAGTATTCTTTATGTTCTTCTTTAGTAGTTAATTTAAATGAATTACCTAAATAATTAATTCTTAAACCTCTATCTTCATCAATATA
>CAMOMI010000010.1 GCA_946619755.1 uncultured Clostridia bacterium | reverse complement strand
CCCTAGACCCACTGATTAAGAGTCAGTTGCTCTACCAACTGAGCTAACAGCCCATAAAATTACTAATGCCTTCCAAAAGACAATTAAAATTATAACATATATATAATTATTTTTCAACTAATTTTTTATACTTTTTTTACTTTCTTATGTACAAAAGCACTATTATTAACCAATAAATCACTATATTTAATTACTTTAGTACTAATAAAAGTATGCATTGAAGTACCTTTAGACTATTTTATTATATAGTCAAGTAAAAATAATAACAAAAAAAAGATACTCTATTACTTAGAATATCTATATTAATGAATCAAATTATCGAGTATTCCAAAAGATAATATCATCATTATAATTCCAGCCATAATAACCCCTAAAATTGCATATAACATAGCTTTTTTCTTATCCATATTAAGTAGTGCTGCAATTAAACATCCTGTCCATGCACCCGTTCCTGGTAATGGAATGCCAACAAATAACATAAGTCCTAAATATTCATATTTTTCAATTTGCTCTTTTTTACTCATTGCCTTTTTTTCCAACTTATTGACAAGACCACTAAATAATTTAGTCCTCTTTAAATAATCAAAAATTGGAGTTATTAACCACAAAATAAACGGTATTGGAATAATATTACCAATAAAACAAATAATAAAGCTCTTAACTCCATTAAGACCTAATAAAGCTGCTGCAATCAATCCTCCTCTTAATTCTAAAATAGGCATTAAAGAAATAAGAAACACAATTAATTCACGACCATATTTTAAACTAGTAAGACCACTAAATGCCTCTACTAACGTTTTTGCTAAATCAGAAGCCATTAATTCTTCACCATCCACATCTTATATCAATAAACCAATAATTAATGCTACCAAAAAAATAACAATAACTATTATACTTGGTTTACTAATAAATATCCTTCTAAAATCATTTCTTGGTATCTCATCTATTATTCCTTCATAAATAATTCCTGGATGTTTAATATTATCAATATTCTTTTTACTAATAATTACAAAGGATGTTCCATCATCCATCTCAGAATACTGAATATCTTTATCCAATTTCATAATAAATAGAAAATACATAATATCACCAGCTGCTCCAGAAATATTGGCAATTGATAATAAAAGTAATAATGGAAAATCAAAAACAATACTGATTATATATGTAACAATTCCAATAAAAAATAAAGGATACATAAGTGAAAATAAAATATTTTTCTTACTAACGTTTTGTTTACACAAACAGTATAACACACTTTTCTCTACTTCCATTCCAAATGTTATTTTTTTAGGGTCTGCTCCATTTAAAATATAACCTAAAGCATGTAATAACTCATGCAATATAAAGTAAAATAATAATAATGGAAGCATCAAAAAAAGTTCCTTTGTATTATCAAATATAGCTACAATTCCTAACATACTACTTGGAAATAATAAGAAAGTAAATACCAAACAAAATACTAGAATTAATATACTAAAAATATTCAATAATTTTAAATCTAATTTAAAAAGATAATTCTTCTTCATACCCTATCACCATTACCATTATAGCATATTGCTTTTCAAAATAAAAGACTATCAAATATCATTGACAGTCTTATTTATTACTTTTTATCTTCTTTAGTTGCCTTCTTAGTAGTTTCTTCATTATTAGTAACAATATCTAAAGCTTTACCATACATAATATCAAATTTAATATTATCTAAACTAACCTCTTTTAATATTGTTTCTTCATCAACTTGATACATACTAGACATTTCTTTTACCTTATCTTTAGCTTCTTTATCAGTTACTTTAATCTTTTCTACGTTAATAACTTCTTTAAGAAGATAACGATATTTAAGTCTCTTTTCTGCATCGCCTTTCATTTGACTAGTAATATCTTCTTTTTTAGATTTTGTATATTCATAATACATTTCTTCGCTAACACCTTGCATAGCCATTCTTTGCATAAACTCATTATACATGTGTTCTACTTCATCATTAATTAGTTCATCACAAAGTTCTACTTTCATATTTTTGCTAGCAGCTTCTAAGCATTTTTCTTCATATGCATGTTCTTCTTCATGTTCTTTTTGATGTTCAATTTCTGCTTTTATCTCATTTTCTAATTCTTCTTTGCTATTTACATTTTCCATTCCAAGATCTTCAAAGAATTCTTTATCTATTTTTGGAACTATTCTAGTCTTAATTTCATTTACTTTAACCTTGAAAACAACTTTTTGACCTTTTAATTCTTCAGCCATATAATCTTCTGGAAAAGTAAGTGGAATATCTTTTTCTTCACCACGACTCATTCCAATAACAGCATCTTCAAAACCAGGAATAAATGTATTACTTCCAATCACTAGTGAATAATTTTCAGCTGTACCGCCTTCGAAAGCAACTCCATCTTTAAGACCTTTAAAGTCAATAATAGCAGTATCACCATTTTCAACTTTGCCTTCCTTAGTAACTATTTCAGCATAATCTTCTAATAAATGATGAATTCTATGATCTATTTCTTCTTTTGTTACTTTAATCTTATCATGTTTAACGCCTAAATTTGTATATTTTCCAAGTTCTACCTTAGGCTCAGTTATAAAAATAAACTTAACTTCTAATTCCTTATCATCACATTTTACTAAATCAACTTTAGGTTCAATTACAGGCATTACTTTTTCTTTATTTAAAAGTCTATCATATTCTTTTTTTACTGCCATATCAGCTGCTTCAAATAAAATATCTTGTTTACCATATTTTTTCTCATACACATTTCTTGGTGCCTTACCAGGACGAAAACCATCAATTTTAGCTTTTTTATTTACTTTTTCAAAAGCATCATCTTGTAAGCTAACCCATTCTTTTCCTTTTACGACCAAACTAAACTCTTGTTTCATTTCTTACTCCTTACTTTATTTCCATAACTAATACATTATAATTTCCATTTGGACTTTCAACGATACATTCATCGCCAACTTTATGTCCCATAACAGCTTTAGCAAGTGGACTCTCGTTTGAAATCTTATCATTTGATGGATCTGCTTCTTTAGAACCTACAATACGATATTCTTCAACATCATCATCGTCATCAATATATTTGATCTTAACAGTACTTCCAAGTTCGACAATTCCTGTATCTTTCTTTTCAATAAGTTCTGCTTTTTCAAGTAATTGTTCAAGTTCTTTTATTCTACCTTCTACTTGTGCTTGTTCGTTTCTAGCAGCATCATAGTCAGCATTTTCAGATAAATCACCTAAAGCTCTAGCATCCTTAAGTGCTTTAATAACCTCAGGTCTTTTAACCTCCTTTAAATGATTTAATTCTTCTTCTATTTCTAAAAAGCCCTCATTTGTTAAATAAACTTTATTGCTCATTTCTTCACCTCTTTTAACATTTCAACATTTTACTAGTTATTTTTCCTTTTGTCAAGTAAAATAACACATTTTTTCAAACTATTTAAAAGCCTTTAATTTATAACTTACATATTCTTAACATATCATACTTAAAAACAACTTTAGGTACTTTAAAATATACTATTTTTTCTGGATTTCTACTTGCATCTAATAAATTCATATCTTCATCGTATATCTCATCCATCGTAAATGTTATTGTATCCTTATTCGGAGAAATAATTTGTACCTTATCACCTGTTTTAAAGAAATTCTTTGATATAACTTTTGCATATCCATCTTTATAGTCATCAACAAGTCCCAAAAAATCCTGATTGCTTACTTCATCTCTTCCTAAAAAATATTGCTCATCCATTCCTGGAAATTTATTATAAAACTGTGCAACACTATCTCTATTAGCAACATTATCAAGTTCATGTTTATATTTAAGCATTTTTTCATTACTAAATCTTTTAGCATATATATCATCAATTGCTCTGCGATAATTATTAATAACTACTGCTATATAATAAATACTACGCATTCTACCTTCAACTTTCAAGCTCTTAATACCAATATTTATCATATCTTCCAAATATTCAAGTAAACATAAATCCTTAGAACACATTGTAAACTTTACTTGATCTTGTATTTTTTTACCATTATTTTTTAAATCAAAATTCCATCTACATATTTGTGCACAACCACCACGATTAGCATCTCTATTAGTAAAATAATTAGATAATACACATCTGCCTGAATAACTAGCGCACATTGCTCCATGAATAAATGTCTCAATTTCCATACCAGTTTTATCGATTATCTCCTTAATCTCATCACGTGCACATTCTCTTCCTAAAACAACTCTTTCTACTCCTTCATTCTTCCAAAAATTAACTACTTCATAATTAACAGTTGAATATTGGGTAGATATATGTATTGGTATCTTTATCTTATTTTCTTTTACAATATCTATTATTAATGGATCAGATACAATAATTGCATCTACTCCACATTTTTCTAATTCTTTTAAATAATTGGTAACTCCTAAAGTGTCTTCCGTATGAAAAACAATATTAACAGTAACATACACTTTTTTTCTTAAATTATGAGCATAATCACATGCTTCTTTAATCTCAGCAATATCTAAGTTTTTCGCATTAGCTCTCAAACTATAATTCCTACCGCCAAAATATACTGCATCAGCTCCATATAAAAAAGCAATTTTTAATCTCTCTAAATTACCGGCTGGAGCTAATAATTCAATCTTCTCCATCATCCACCTACTTCACCTTATATATTGTTTTTGTGTTTAAAAAACCTACATAATCATTATCTATATGTTCATGACGAAGAAATTTATCAATCATCTTATTAAATTCAACATCATCAATTTTGTTACTTTTCAAAACTAAATAATCAATTTTATTCAATTCATCTAAATAATTAATCAAATTAATTGGCTTTTCTGTATATACTGTTGTTCCATATGCTTCTTCAGATATTGGATATTCAACATCTGTATCACTAACAATTGAATAATTACCATCCTTCTTTTCTTTATTAATATATTTTAAATAATTACTTATTAAATATCTTCTTGAATAAAAAATAGGAGCATAACCATATCCTAAAAAGAATATTTCCATCTTACTATTATCTTTTATTTCTAATAACTCGTCAATTGTAATATCAGATGTAATATAACTACTTTTAATACCTCTATCGTAATAGAATTTATTAGACAATGTACTAGCATTTAAATGATCTTGTTCTATTACTAATTTATCTAACATATTTAACTCTTTAGCAATCATATAAACGGCCATATCATAATACATTATTCGTACACGCTTATCCTTTAACTTATTCATAACACACCTTAAATATTCCAAATCACTGTTATGCATAAGCTTATTCAAACTAACAAATATTTCTTTATTATTAAAATCTATTTTATCTAACATATCTACATCAATAAAAAAAGTATCATTAACAGATAGTTTGTCAATTGACAAAATCACACCATCTATATTCATTTTAAGCAAATTATTTAAATGATCAAGCGAATTAGCACTAACCAATAATTTCATAATTACTTCATCTTCTTTCTAATCTTTTTATTTTCTGCATAACCATAATACTTGAATAAATAACTCAATGTTAATTAAACTATTAAACACAAATAACTATTCTTAGCAAACACATTAATTGTTTTCATTTAAACTTCTCTTAATATTACTTTCTCTTACTTATGGCGATTCCATCACCAACAGCTATATACTCAGTAATAAATTCCTCATTTTCATCTAAAAAAGTAATAAAATCTTTAATTTTTCTTACAATTCCTCTTTGATTTTTTGTTTTAATTAACGTCTCATCTTGAACAAGTCCATGAAAAAACAAATTATCGGTAATTATTATACCATATTTCGCTAAATTAGCACTATATTTCTTAAAGAAATTAATATTATTACCCTTAGATGCATCAATAAATATTAAATCATATATTCCATTAATATCCGTATTCAATGCATCACCAAAAATAATATTAATTCTATCATCTAAATTAAACTCATGAATATTTTTAACGGCTTCATTATACCTAATTTCATCTTTTTCTATTGTCGTTACCTTTATTTCATCATCAACTAAAGCCATTCGAATTGCTGAATATCCAATTGCACTTCCAATTTCCAAAATTTTTTTAACATTATGGCTCTTAATATAACTACATAAATAATCTATTCCATCAGGTAACATTATTGGTACTCTATTTTCCCTTGCGTATTTTTCTATTTTTTCTAACATATTTCCTCCAAAAGAAGAGGTTACCAAAGTAACCCCTATACACACCAATTTCCTTCATTTATTAATTTTTGAATCGTATTATAATGTTCATTTGAATCTTTACTTAGATAAGTTTTACCCTTACAATCAGCAACAAAGTAATAATAATTATGCTTCGTATAATCGAATGTTGCTTCTAATGATTCTTTACCAGGATTAGATATTGGACCTATTGGTAATCCTACAAAACTAGTACATCTAGTATTATATGCATTATCACAAGTATATAAATTAGGATTTCCATTTAATGACTCTTTAAAATCATCAATCTTTAAATAATAATATGTTGTAACATCACTGCCAAGTACCCAACCATCTTTAATGCGATTATAAAATACTCCAGCCACTGATGCCCTATCATTAGCTGATGCTCCCTCTAGTTCTACAACAGATGCCAGTGTTATTATTTCATGAATATTATTGACTACTCCATTCTTAGAAAAAGCATCTATCTTATCTTTAAAAGGTGTTAATTGTCTATCCATCTCATCTAACATCGTCTCAATTATTTCCTTTACTGTTACATCTTTATTTAAAAACGCATATGTATTTGGAAATAAATATCCTTCAAGTGGATAATATATTTTATCATTTTTAATACTATCAGTTAAAAACCAATACTTATTAATTAAAAAATCTATATATTCCTTATCCTTCATTAAATTAATAACATCATCATAAGTATTATTAGTTTCATTTGCAATTATCTTAGCAATTTTTCTAACATTTAGTCCTTCTCTAAATTGAATTGTAATTTGATCAGGATTATAAGCATTTCCCTCTTTTAACATATTAATTATTTCTTTTAACTTCATATTACGATTAAATTCATAAGTTGAAGCTTTTAAATCATTAATATTATTAAGTTTAACGTATACTTTAAATATCAAAGTGTTCCTAATTAAATTGTTCTCATATAAAGTTTCTCCAATCGAATAAATACTTCCTTCTTTAATTTCTACTACTACTGGTTCACTCTTTTTAGATACCGCCAATATCATATAATTATAAAAAAAGGCGACAAGGAAAATTCCTACAAGTATAATTGTAAGAATTATTATAATTATCTTATACTTCTTCATTCACTACTCCTGCGCTTTCTTTGTTTCTTCCTGAATAGATTCAATAATTGTTTCAATTATTTTCCATTCTTTTTCACTTTTAATAGGCAATAATTCATTTCCTTTTTCACTTACATTGTAAATAGAAGCAAAGACACGAACGTTACCATTTTTATCTTTAGAATTATCAGTATATACAACATATTGTTTTTTTGTTTCTTCAGATTCAAATGTAAATAATGGTTCACACTCTATCTCTTTTCCTTTATCATCTAATATTACAAATTTCTGCTTTTCATTCATTTTATCACCTTATCTATTCCTATCTAAATATCCTTGTAAAATAATTACTGCAGCCATACCATCGACCTTTTTCTTTCTTTTCTTTCTAGAAACATCTGCTTGAATCAATACATTATTCGAAATAACAGAAGTTAGTCTTTCATCTTCCATAATAACAGATAATTTAGTTTCATCTTCTAGAAGTTTTTTAAAATCTAATGTAATTAAAGCTCTTTCTCCTAATGAATTGTTCATATTTTTAGGTAAACCTAATACCAACGTATCAATATCTTCTTTTTCTATTATTTCCTTAAGTGGTAAAATTAAACTATGATAATCTTCATCTTTAAAATATAATGTCGTATAAACAGAAGCAATTTTATTAGTTCTATCACTAATTGATATTCCTAAAGTCTTACTTCCTAAATCTAATCCCAAACATCTCATTTTAAATAATCCTGAAGTATGCTTTCTAACATAAGTGTTCTATCTAATGTAGCAATTTTATTACGATTATCATCAAAATCAGGAATATAACCTAAATCATTACTAATAAGATATCCAACTATCTGATTAACTGGATCATATCCTTTTTTAGTCATACTATTACTTACCTGTTTAATAATTTGTTTAATTTCATCCTTATCCATATATTCACCTATCTCCACAATAATATTCTATCATAATATATTTTTATTCACAAGATTAAATGCAATTATTTGTTAATGTATCATATTTGATTGGCCGCCGCCGCTGCCTCCGCCGCCACCAGAATGGATACAATTACAATTAACATCTAAAGTACCATTAGTGCAAGTAACGCCAAAGCATCCAGGATTAGAATCCTCACATGGTTTTTCAATACCATAGTATGTTCCTGCACAAGTTCCCCAACTACAAGAATCATCTTCATATACTTTCAAGCAATAAGGATAATGATTATTCGGATAAAAGCAAGAATTAGAGCCGCCATAAACAATACAACTAGTGCCATCTTTAATTGCATCATTGCAACAAACCTTCTTACATTTTACATAAAGAGTTACATTTCCCGTAATAGATACTTCTTGATCAACTCTATAATTATAACCATTTCCATCAGCTTGTGTGTTCCACATACACATATGACCTGGATATTGCATTTTGCCTAATTTTATTTTGCTTTCAGTCCATTTAGCATACAATGTTTTACCATTATCACCTATCCATTTTCCATTTGTAATATAACCTGAAACACTATTATTACTATATGACGGATTAACTGAATTATTAATTATTAAATTACTTCCGTTAGCATCATCATACCATCCATCAAAAGTATAACTTGCTATAGTAGGGCTAGGAACTGTTGCAGTCGTTCCGTTAGCATCATAAGTAACCGTATACTTTCTTTTAGGCAATGTAATCGTTCCTGGATCGATACTAGCAGAGTCTTTAATTACCTTTACACTTGTTGTTCCATTATTTGTTGCTCCATTGCCATTTAAAGTTAAAATAATATCATTATTATTGTTATTATCATTGTTATTGTTATTGTTATTATCATTGTTATCATCATCATTGTCATCATCATCGATTTGATCATTTGGATTATTTGTATTAGGATTTTCGAATAATCTTGAATCAGCAACAATTTTACAAGAAGTTATTAAATCTGTAGGTTCATTAATAATTGCTCCTCTCATTGTATAGTCTTCATTAAAAAATACCATAATTGAAATATTGTTTGAATCAACGGGTTGCTTTGTATAAGGATTAATTATTTCACCCTTCAAATAATTATTATTTAAAAGTATACTGCCATCAATCGTCATCTTATAATCATCAATTTCACTAACAAAAGCATTATTATATCGATTATCACTAACATATTCATTTACAGCATTTATAATACTTTTTTCTAAACTATTACAACTATTAACCTTACTCTGTTCTATTACTTTATAAACCGATACAAAAGATATTACTAATATTATAGCAAGTAAAGAAATTGTAACCAACAATTCAATTAACGTAAATCCTTTTTTATCCATACTATCACCATCTTAATTATATAATAAATATTTATAAAATAAAAGAAAAATTGATAAATTATTTAATAATTTATCAATTATATTTACTTAGCTACAATTGTCACTATTTTATTTTTAATTACCATAATTTTAACAATTTCTAGTCCTTCAAGATGTTTCTTAACATTATCACATTCTAATGCTTTATTTTTTATAGATTCTTCATCTTCTTGAATACCAATTGTAATAGTTGCTCTTACTTTACCATTAACTTGAACTGCAATCTCACGTTCTTCTTCTGCCACCTTAGATTCATCACAAATTGGCCAAGTAGCATTGGCAATAATATCATAACCCATTTCTTCATTTAATTCTTCCGTCAAATGTGGAGCAACAGGATTAAGCAATATAAGTAACAATCTATAATCTTCTTTTGAAATGCTTTCCATTTCCTCATAGGCATTAGTTAATATCATCAACTTGGATACATAAGTATTATAACCCATTCTTTCTATATCATAAGTTAATCCCTTAATTGTTTTATTTTGAATTGCTTCAAGAGCTTTTGTATATCCATCATTATTGTTTAGTTTATCCTTCAAGCGATATATTCTATCAATAAAACGCTTACATCCTCTAAGTGAACTAGTATTCCATGGTGCATCTTGTTGATAATCACCCATAAACATTTCATATAATCTTAAAACATCTGCTCCATAATCACTAACTATTTCATCTGGATTAATAACATTGCCTTTTGATTTACTCATTTTCTGATTATCTGAGCCAAGTACCATACCATGGCTAACCCTTGTCCAAATCATTTCTTTTGAAGGAACTAATCCAATATTATACAAAAATTGTACCCAAAATCTTGCATATAGTAAGTGTCTTGCCGTATGTTCCATTCCACCATTATACCAATCTACTCTCTTCCAATATTTCATTGCATCCATTGAAGCAAATTCATGATCATTATGTGGATCCATATAACGAAGGAAATACCAACTAGAACCTGCCCAGTTAGGCATTGTATCAGTTTCCCTTTTAGCATTACCACCACATTTAGGGCATGTTGTATTAACAAATGATTCAATCTTAGCAAGTGGGCTCTCACCATCATCTGTTGGCTCATATTCAGCCACATCAGGTAGAAGAAGTGGTAAATCTTTTTCATCCATTGGTTGCCATCCACATTTTTCACAATAAATCATTGGAATTGGTTCACCCCAAAATCTTTGTCTAGAGAAAACCCAATCTTGAAGTCTATAATTAACTTTAGGTCTACCTATCTTCTTTTCCTGCAAATATTCAAGCATTCTTTCAATTGATTCTTTTTTATTTGTATAACCATTTAAGAAATCTGAATTAATCATTTCTCCATCACCAGTATAAGCTTCTTTGGTTATATCACCGCCTGAAATAACTGGGATTATCTCAAGGTTATATTTTTTAGCAAATTCATAGTCTCTTTGGTCATGAGCAGGAACTGCCATGATAGCTCCCGTACCATAGCCCATCATTACATAGTCAGAAATAAATATTGCTACATCCTTACCATTCAATGGATTAGTAACGGTAATGCCTTCAAGTCTTACACCCGTTTTATCTTTATTAATCTCAGTTCTCTCAAATGCACTCTTACTCTTAGCAAATTCACGATATTTTCTTACTTCATCCATATTGGTAATCATATCAGATAATTTATCAAGCAATGGATGTTCTGGAGCTAACACCATAAAAGTCACTCCAAACAAAGTATCACATCTTGTCGTATATACTGTTAACTTATCTCCAGTCTCAGATACTGTAAAATCAACTTCAGCTCCTTTAGATTTACCAATCCAATTAATTTGACCAAGTTTAACTCTATCAGCAAAATTAGTATCATCAAGTCCTTTGATTAAGTCTTCTGCATAATCACTCATTCGAAGCATCCATTGACTCTTTTCTTTTTGAACTACTTGACTACCACATCTTTCACATACACCACCAGCGGCATCTTCATTGGATAAAACAATTTTACATTTAGGGCACCAATTAACATCTTTCTTTGCCTTATAAGCCATTCCATGTTTATAAAATTGTAAGAATTGCCATTGAGTCCATTTATAATAATCCGGATCCGTTGTCGAAAACTCTCTATCCCAATCAAAAGAGAATCCCAGTGACAACATCTGTCCTTTAAATGTCTTAATATTTTCTTTTACCGCTTCTTTCGGATGAATATGATTAGCAATTGCATATTGTTCAGCTGGCGCACCAAAAGCATCAAATCCCATTGGAAATAATACATTATATCCTTGCATTCTCTTAATTCTTGCTAAAGCATCCTGTGCTGTATAACTTCTAACATGTCCTACATGAAGTCCTGCTCCTGATGGATAAGGGAATTCAACTAAAATATAATATGGTTCTTTATCGCTATCATTTACTGCTTTAAATGTTTTATTTTCATCCCAATATTTTTGCCATTTCTTTTCAATCTTCGTAAAATTATACATAATTACCCTCCTCAAATAAAAAATAGTTATAAACATAAGGACGAATCATTCCGCGGTACCACCTTATTTTATAACTATTGTTATACACTTAAAACTTTAACGCATTTCTGCGGACTATAAATCAGCTTGCTAGACAAGTTCATAAACTTCCTATGAATATTTTCACCGTCCATATTCTCTCTATAATATTTCATTTATTACTACTTCTAACATTCGCTTTTTTTAAAACTAATAATATATTAGCACACTTTCCCATTTAAAACAAGTGTTTTTTTAGTGTTTTATCTTTTTCATCTTCCACATACAAGTTATATCTAATATTTAATATTCTAAGAGCATCTTTTCTTAAAAAAAGTGCTTCTTCTTCAGTTAATTCTGGATCATTTAATCTAAAATCACAATTATTTATTATTTCTATTATTTCTTCTTTACTATAACCATCTGACAATAAATCATCAATTTCCATAACCAAACTTACTGAATAACCCATTAGTTTTTCACTAAATACCATATCATAATAACTTATATCTTTATTATCTAAATTAGTTATTCCAATCAATAAGGATAATAATCGATAAACATATTTATCATTATTCATAAAGAGCATCACCAATTATATTATATCATTTCACTAGATATCAAAAAAGTCTTTTTATTTTATCATACTCTTTTAAAAAGTTCATTTTGACATTCTCTTTGAATCCAGTTCATTAGCAAACAAACTATATAATTAATTTCCGTATCATTTAAGTCTCTTTCTTTAGGAATATGATGCCATTTTTCCAAACAAGATCTACAGCAACATGCACAGGCATGTTGTGCAATAAATACTGGATGAACTTGTCTCATCGGTGTTTGCTTTCCATCATTTAAAATGTTTTTGGATTTAAGCCTCTTAGTAATAAAAAGATAGGCATGTTGCTTAATTATCTCAATTCCTTTCTCACTAACATATTCTTTCATCTTTTTGTTTAGGTGAAAACTATTTCTAAATTTCGACTTAGAAAGTTTATATAACATTAAATCAATATCTTCTCTCATAAGATAATTATAACATAAACAGAAAAAAATGATTTAAGACAAAATCTTAAATCATTATATTTTATTTAATAGCTACAATATCGATAACTTCAGCATCTTTATTATAACTAATTTCAATTTTATCACCATTAACTAAAAATGGTAATATAGTACTATTAATTTTAATTGATGCTTTGTACTTTTGATTATTATCATCAATAATATAATAATAAGTATTACCATCAACAATCGCACTATTAACAGATTTAATTGTTATTTCTTTAGTTTTACTAGTTTTACTATTACTAGTTAAATTAGCATTATTTAAATAGTTATTAGCTGCTGATTCAATGCCAAGCGTACTATCCGTAACAACTACTTTTTGATAGTCAGTAACATCAACAAAAGCATACATTTTAACGAGTCCAGCATTATCTTTTAAACTCATCAAATATGTTGGTCTATTATTTAAATTAATAAGTAATGGAAATGACGAAATATAATTCATCTGCTGTACTTGTCCCTCAGCTGATGCCATAGCAGAATATTCTTCAGCTCCAGGTACTTGGTAGAATTTAGTTTCTTTAGTTCGCATATTAACTAAAACAAAGCCAATATTTGATTCATCAGTTGAAACTGAAGTAATTCCTGTATACAAATACACATCATCATCCATAACTAAATAATTATATCCTTCAGTTGTCTGTACTACGCCATTTTGACTAAATATTGAATTTAAAAATCCTCTTTTATACATTCCCCAGTCATCAATCTGTTCAATTATCAAATTAGCTGAATATACCTGGTCAACCCATTTAGGTATTTCACTAACATTATATCTCTTAGTTTTACCAGTAGTTGGATCCATTAAAACAACACCATTAATTTCTTGTTTTAAACCAACTCCCGTATATTTAATTGTTGGCACTACCCAATAAGGATTACCATCATTATCAATTTCAAAACTAATTTTTCCAAATATCGTTGTTGGATATTTAAATCTAAGAGCTCTATCTAAATCCTTAAAGATATAAGCACTAGGCATATATTTCATTCCCTTATTTAGTTTAACAAGCTCCGCAGCACCAGTAACTGAGTTTACTTTTATATAACCTAAAACACCATGTTTTTTATTATTTAGCCATTTAATAAAACCATTATATTCAATCGGTGTAACTCTAACAATCTCATTATTATAGTTTATTTGAGTATATAAATTAGATACATAATATTGACTGACAAGCTCGCTCATCTGCCCCATAACACGATCACCTAGTTTTTGGCTAGAATCTTTATCCAACAAAGGCACCTTACTAAAGTCCACTTCTTTAATATCATCCGTAAAACTATTCTCTTCTAAAACAGTTATTCTTTCTGACCATGATTTAGAATTAAATGCTGGACTACATACAACATTCACAAGAATTATTAATATCAAAACTAATGATACACCGCTAACAACAATTAAAGCATTCTTTGGTAAATCTCTTAGTTTATTAATAACCCTAGAACCATCTACCAAACCTAATACTGAAGTAATAACATAACACCCAAGTACCATAAACAGATACATATAAAATCCAGGATTTTGTAAATTAATAGCTGGTAAAGTTAAATAATATAATACAAATGCAAATAATAAAACAATTAACACTCTAATTATCCATATTGTCTTTTTCATATTTACCTACTTTCTTTTTAATAAGATAACATCTATCATCGTTATAATACTATATATTATTAGCATTATACCAATAAATTTAACAATTATATCAGGAAGTAAAAACTTACCTAAAATACATAACAAACCGATAAATATTTCGATAATTGGTAAAATAATTAAACTACTTATTTTCGTATTTAATTCCTTACTTATTCTAATATTTTCACTAAGTTTTAAAACACTTGTTATAACAATATATATTCCTATAATAAGTGATACCAATTCCTTAAGAAAATCAACCTTAAATACCAAAACAAAGCCAATTACTAAAACTATAATTCCATATATAAGTTCGATAGTATCCCTAAATAATCTCTCTTTGTTTCTAAAATAATTAATTACAACCATTATGCCATATAATATAGCTAAACATCCTAATAAAATTGAAACCAAAGTTGTAACCTTCTCTGCCCATATAGTTAAACATATACCAATTATTAATATACAAACACTTAAAACCATTTCACTTATCTTTCTTTTTTCCATTATAACCTCACTTCCTAAACTAATTATATATCATTTTTCTTATTCTTACTATCTTATCGTCTAACTTTTTTGAATGCGACCACTTCAGCAATCATTAGAACCCTAATTTTAACTAAATATAGTCTTCAATAATTGACAACTTATCCATTCACCTCATTTAATAAATCATACAAACTAGTTATTATTTCATATTTCGATTCGCCTACCTCGTTTCTCATCATTATTTTAACATTAAAGCCCTTTGCTTTAGCTACATCTAATATTTCTTCCTTATCGTCAATAAACAAAGCTTCTTCTGGATTAATATCAAAATCATTAATTGGATAATCAAAGAAAGTACCTTCTTTCTTAACACATCCATATGTAGAAGATATATATACTTTAAGAAAATATTTATCTAATCCGTAATTCTTAATTATCCTTTCCCCGCAAGGCCAATTATCTGATAGAATAATTAATTTATAATTTTTTGCTAATTCAGGAATAACTTTCATAACATCATCATAATAATCATATTTTGTATCTGAATATGTAAAGTCATAACTAATCTTTTTTAACACTTCATCACTAACATCATATTTTACCTCTTTAAACACATTTTTATAAAACTCATAAAAACTGTTATATTCTTCATCGTAAGTAATCATCTTTCTAGATAAAATATGACCATATTTCCTAATTGCTTCTTTTAATTTTTCTCTATCTATCTTATTAATCTCAATATTTTTTATAAACTCATCAGTTATAAACCAATCTCCACTCTTCGGATATGATAAGACGTAACCAAAATCTAAAATAATATACTTATACTTCATTATTCATCCTCAATTCTTAAATATTCAATAACAGCTTCCATCGTATCATATACAGCTGCCTTATTCTTAGCAAATTTAATATTATCCTTAAGTACCTTTAAAGCCTTATCCTTATAAATATATTTTACCGTATAATTCCATTCTTTTTCTTCATCTGTTAATTCCATTTTAGATGAATCTGGTTTCATATCTGTTTTAATAATATAATAATTAATAACATTCTTAGTATTAACGCCCTCATCCGGATAATCTTTTGAATAATACTCTATCTGTAAAAAAGGTGTAATATTGCTTACATTAAGTAAAATACCACTTTCTTCTCTAACCTCTCTAATTAAACAATCCAAATAATCTTCATTACCCTCTAGATGCCCACCAATTAAGTGATATGTTTTATCAGCATAACCAAATAGTATCTCACTATCTGAATTAACAATCAAAGCTCTGGCCCTTTTTACAATATTATTTATTTCATCATTGCTAATATTATCATAATTATAGATTATTTTTTTCATTATTAAAACCTTCTTTATTTATTATTTTGTTTCTAATAGACAAACAGTTTCGACATGATGTGTTTGTGGAAACATATCAATAACACTAATATTTTTTAAATTATAATTATTTAATAATTTTATGTCTCTTACCAAAGTCATTACATCACAAGATACATAAATTACTTTATTAATCTTCTTATCATTAATAACTTCTATCGTATGTTTGTCAAGACCAGTTCTTGGCGGATCAACTATAAGTATATCACCTAAGGTATTCTCATCAACAAGTTTAGCTACATCACCACAAATAAATTTTGCATTATCGATATTATTTATTTTAGCATTAACTTGAGCATCCTTAACAGCATCCAGTATTATTTCAATACCAAGAACACTCTTAACATACTTAGCAATATATAAACTAATACTTCCAACACCTGAATATAAATCAATTACACTATCATTTTTAGTGAACTCACCATATCTAACTATTTCATCATATAAATTACTAATATTACTAGTATTTACTTGAAAGAATGATTCCGGAGATACTATATATTTAATATTTTCTATATAAATATAACCATCTTCTTTAAAAAAAACACACTTACCATTCATATAAATACTGATACATTTGTCACATAATTTATTAACATCCATCTTACCTAAAATATTTAAAATAAGTCCATTATCACATTCACGTACTGCAATTAATTTAACATTTTTTAAATCTTCATTCTTAATTGCATGATATAACTGATTAACTTTTTCACTAACAAGTAAACAATCATCAATATCAATAACTTTATTATCTATAGAAACTAATCCAAATTTTTGATCATAATGATATGTAATCTTATTTCTATAATTATATTGTTTTTTGCTACCAATAACTCTAGGTTCTATTTCGCTATCTAAGTATTTTTTAAAGACATTTTTAACTTTATTTACCTTAAATAATAATTGATTCTCGTAATTTAAATTACTAATATTACATCCACCACAAATATCATAATATTTGCATTTTACATCATTTCTAAGATTTGATTTTTCTAATATTTTTTTTACTCTACCAATATCATATCTTTTATTATTTTTAAAAATATCAACTTCACATATGTCTCCCGTAATTGTCTTAGGAACAAAAACAATTTTATTATCTTTTTTCCCTATACCATTTCCCATATGATCCATATTCGTAATTTCTAATCTCACTCAATCACACCCTTATCGGATTAACATCAATAGATATATCAACCTGATTATTTGTCTTATATAATTCATCTATTTTCGTTAATATCATATTTAACTTATTATCAAATTTATACTTAATAATGCACTGATAATGATAAACATTATTAATTTTAAAGACATTAGCCATTGATGGCCCTAATACTTTTGTCTTCTCATCCAAATTGTTCTTAAGATAATTACCAATCTTATTTGCTTCTTTAAAACCTATCTCATAATCTTTACTTGTTATATTAACTAATGTAATGTAAAAATATGGTGGATAATTAAGTACCTTTCTAATTTTCATTTCTTCTTGATAAAATTTAAGATAATTATGTTCTTTTGCCAAAAGAATACTATAGTGTTCAGGGTTATAACTCTGAATAATTACTTCTCCTAAAAGCTCACTTCTACCAGCTCTTCCAGAAACTTGACTAAGTAATTGAAATGTTACTTCAGCACTTCTAAAATCCGGCACATTTAAAGACATATCAGCATTAATTACTCCAACTAAAGTAACGAGCGGAAAATCAAGTCCCTTGGCAATCATTTGTGTTCCTAAAAGAATATCATATTTGTGATTTCCAAAATCTTCAATTATTTGTTCATGCATTCCTTTTTTACTAGTGGTATCCATATCCATTCGAACAATTCTCGCATTAAAAATTTTCTTTAATTCTTCTTCTAATTTCTCAGTACCAAGTCCATAATCTTTCATATTATTACTACCACATACTGGACATTTATTTACATTATGAATACTATAATTACAATAGTGACATCTATTTGTATTACTACTTTTATGATATGTTAAACTTATATCACAATTAGGACACTTAATAACATTACCACAATCACGACAGGTTAACATTGATGAATATCCACGCCTATTTAAAAGTAAAATTATCTGTTCATTTTTTGCTAATTTCTCATTAATTTTATCAGTAAGCACTTTTGACAAAATAAAATTTCCTCGTTTAACTTCATTTTTCATATCAATAAGTGTTACTTTTGGTAAATGTCCACCACCTGCTCTTTCGGTTAAAGTAAGCATTTTATATACCCCTTTATTAGCTCTAGCAAATGATTCTAATGATGGTGTTGCACTCCCTAAAAGAACTGGCGCATCGTGATACTTTCCTCTCAAAATAGCCACATCTCTTGCATGATATCTTGGATTATTATCCTGTTTATAAGTAGCTGTATGTTCTTCATCAATAACAATTATACCAATATTATTAAGTGGTGCAAATATAGCACTTCTAGCTCCCACAACTATTTTTACTTTACCATCCATAATCTTTCTATATTCATCATATTTTTCATAATCAGATAAGCCACTATGAAGAATCGCCACTTGATCTCCAAATCGTGTAACGAACCTATCAACTATCTGTGGAGTTAAACTAATTTCAGGTACCAACATAATAGCTGTCTTTCCCAAACTAATAACTTTATCGATTAGTTCCATATACACTTCTGTTTTTCCAGAACCAGTAACTCCATAAAGCAAATATGTATCATGTTTATTTAAATCAACAGCTGATACAACTTCCTCTTGCATATTATTCAACTTAACTTGTTTGTATTTACCAGTCGTATGACTGACATAACGATCAACATTTTCATATTCAAACCGAATAATCTCATTTTTTATTAAAGTATTAACACTACTTGTCAAATTAGTTATTAACAATTTATCTTTAACAATTAATTCTTCAAGTATCGCCACTTGTCCAGGGAAACGGCATTTTTCAATATAGTTACTAGCCTCTTCATAACTAACATTAAGCATAATATATCTATCTTTTTTAATACCTATATTAGTATTATGACTTGCTTTTAAAGCCTTTGGCAGCATAGCTTGAAAAATAGCTATTTTACTACATAATATTTGTTTTTGTATTTCCGTACCCAAATATAACATTTCATTATTTATAACTGGCTTTTCATCGCATACTGAATCTATTTCCTTTAGTTCATATTCAAGTCCATATTCATCTTTAATATCTAATACAAAACCCTCAATCAATTTATTATTAAAAGGCACTTTTACCCTATGACCAATTTTAATTTTATCTTTTAAATTATCTGGTACTATATATGTAAATTCTTTATCTACTGCTTTAGCACCATATTCAATAATAACCTTTGCATACATATTACCACATCCTCATCTAAATTATATCTATTTTTAAAAACTAAGTCAATATCAAAAAAACAAATAATTGTTTGAATAAAAGAAATAATTAAAAGTGCTTATTCAGCACTTATCTTTTTAATGACTCATACGATTTAGTCTTTTGATAGTTTATCAAATTTATTTTTTGTAAAGCTCCTATCTTTTCATTCATTGATAAGCTATCAAACGAATTAGCTATTTTTAATATTGCCATACCATCTTCACTTAGTTTACCAATTTTATAGGGATATATTATATAGCCATAAGAAATAATTTGATCATTATGACGCATATAAGTATGCAATTCTTCTATTTTAATAATTTTATCTTTCTTTCCTAACTCATTTGTATCTTTATATAGTAATAATATATTTATAATAGGAACATCTATAAAATCATCCTCGTTTTCTGAATTAACAAATCTAACAATTCCATAATTAATAAAATTTGTAAGATCTTGAATATTAGCAAATTTAACTAATGCATCATCTAATGTTTCTAAAAGAATATCATTAGCCTGATAATTACCAATCACTTCTTTTCCATCACCAGCAATTAGAAATAATGTATCATCAATTTCTCTAACTAACCATTCAAAATCATATATTTTATCCATATTATCACCATCTTTATTATAAGAATAACATAAATAAACATATTTTCATAGTAAAAAAAAACATTTTACACATAATATTAACGAAAATTAGCAATCTGACTTGACAATTGCTAATTTTGTGTTATACTCTATATATATATAAGAAAGAAGGTGTTATTATGAATAACAATCCATATGAAGAAAATTTACAAAATGTTCTAGAAAAATATGGACGTGATATTACAAAAGAAGCTAAAGATGGTAAAATTGATCCTGTCATTGGAAGAGACGAAGAAATCCGTAATATTACTAGAATATTATCTAGAAAAACTAAAAATAATCCTGTTTTAGTAGGTGTACCTGGTGTCGGTAAAACCGCCATTATTGAAGGATTAGCAACTCGTATTATTAAAGGAGATGTTCCAAATAATCTAAAAGACAAAATTATTTGGTCACTTGACATGGGAGCATTAATTGCCGGAGCTAAATATCGTGGTGAATTTGAAGAAAGATTAAAAGCAGTCTTAAAGGAAATAAAAGATTCCGATGGTAAAATTATTCTTTTCATAGATGAAATTCACTTACTTGTTGGTGCCGGAGCGATGGAAGGTGCTATGGATGCTGGTAACTTATTAAAACCAATGTTAGCTCGTGGCGAAATCTTATGTATAGGAGCTACTACTTTAAACGAATATCGTAAGTATATTGAAAAAGATGGTGCTCTAGAAAGAAGATTTCAAAAAGTATTAATTAAAGAGCCAAGCGTCGAAGATACTATTGCTATTTTAAGAGGTTTAAAATCACGTTTTGAAGTATATCATGGTGTAACCATAAAAGATGCCGCTCTAATCAGTGCTGCTACTCTATCTAACAGATATATTACCGATAGATTCTTACCAGATAAAGCCATCGATTTAATTGATGAAGCATGTGCTACCATTAAGGTACAGATGGAATCTGTCCCAGTAAAACTAGATTATTTAACCAGAGAGATAATGACTCTTCAAATAGAAAAAGAATCATTAAAAAAAGAAAAAGATGAATTATCATTAAAAAGAAAAGAAGAAATTGATAAAAAATTAACTGAATTAGAAGGCAAAGAAAAAGAATTACGAAATAAATGGAATGAAGAAAAAGATTTAAGTATTAAAATCAAAAATAAACAAGCTGAACTAGAAAAAGCCACTCATGAACTAGAAATAGCAGAATCTGATTATGATTATGAAACAGCTGCCAAACTAAAGCATGGAACTATCCCTAAATTACAAGAAGAATTAGCAACCTTAAAATTTAATAATGAAACTACATCATTATTAAGTAACATTGTTACAGACGAAAGTGTTGCTGAAATTGTCTCTAAATGGACTAATATTCCAGTAACTAAATTAATTGGTACCGAAAGAGAGAAATTACTTCATTTAGAAGATAACATGAAAAAAAGAGTCAAAGGTCAAGACAATGCTATTCATTTAGTAGCAGAAGCAATTAAAAGAGCTAGAGCAGGTATTAAAGATCCAAATAGACCAATTGGTTCGTTTATGTTCTTAGGTCCTACCGGTGTCGGTAAAACTGAAGTTGCAAAAACTTTAGCCTATGAACTATTCGATGATGAAAAACATATCGTTAGAATCGATATGTCTGAATATATGGAAAGTCACTCAGTATCTAGACTAGTTGGTGCCCCTCCAGGATATGTTGGTTATGATGAAGGTGGTCAATTAACCGAAGCAGTAAGACGCAATCCATATTCCATTGTATTATTCGATGAAATTGAAAAAGCTCATAAAGATGTCTTTAATATTTTACTTCAAATTCTAGATGATGGTCGAATTACTGATTCTACTGGTAGAACTGTTGATTTTAAAAATACCATTATTATTATGACATCAAACTTAGGTAGTGATTATATCTTAAATAAAGATCCAAATTTAAATACATTATTAGATCAAGAATTAAAGCATACTTTTAAACCAGAATTCTTAAACCGAATAGATGAAATAATAACCTTTAATTCTCTAGATAAAAATACTATCTATGAAATTCTAGATAATATTATTAAAAATATTGAAGAAAGATTAAGTGACAAACAATTAAAAATAAACATAACAGACAAAGCCAAAAAACACATTATTGATTCATCATACAATGAATCATTTGGAGCTAGGCCAATTAAAAGATATGTATCAAGAAACATTGAAACATTGATAGCCAATAGTATTTTAACAGATAAAGTCAAATTTGGTAGCACAATAACTATTGATATTAACAAAGATAAATACACACTACTAACTAATTAGTTAGTAGTTTTTTATATAATTAAAAGAATACTGTTTTTCAGTATTCTTTTAATCAAAAAAATTTCTTTTCTTAAAGCCACTAGTCATAAATCTCCATGCTGCTTTCCTATTAGTCAACCATTTAATCCTAACTCCATTATTAGTATTACTTATCATTTTGTTAACTAAATACTTTGCAACAACATCTGGATAATCACCCAAAATATTATAAACTTTTTTATTTTTATTACTAAGTTCCATTTTTTTATCACGAAAGGCATTAACCAAAAAATCTGTTATCATTATTCCTGGCGATAATGCACCGACAATTATATCTAATTTATTTACTTCACATTCACGTGCTAACGCTTTAATAAAATAAGTTACCCCTCTTTTAGCCGTCCCATATACTGACAATCCTGGAATAATTGCATCGTTTGAACCATGTCCTTCAACTGTATATATTGCTCCATGACCTTGCTCCTTCATCACATTCATTGCATATTTAGAAGCCAATATTGTTCCCTTTAAATCAATATCAATCATTCTAGTAATTTCTTCATCATCTAAATTCCAAATCATTTTATCTGGTTGATTAACTCCAGCATTATTAACCCAAAAATCAATTTCTTCAAATTTATTCTTGCTTTCTTTTGCAAGTTTCGCCAAATCACTACTTTTAGTAATATCACAAGCAATAGCTAACACTTCGCCATTACCATTTTCTTTAAGCAATTCTATCTTTGCTTTTTCAACATCTTTCTTAAATATATCACTAATTACAACATTAAAATTATGTCTACGAAAGCATTTAGCCATTTCATAACCTAGGCCTCTTGCGCTTCCAGTAATCACTACCGTCATTTTTTTCATTATATCACCTATGCTTTTTTTCTATGTTCGACGCTTTCTAGCCTAAAATCGTCACCATCTTTAACATATATTAAACGATAATATGATGCTTTTTCCATTAATTTAGATAATTCTGATATTGTTTCAGGATAAGTTCCTAATTTATTATCATTATAATCATACAAAGCCCCATCCTTTACATAGCCAGCCATTACATCCATTGATAGTCTAACGCTATCAAATGAATAACCATATAAGTGTGTAACATATTGCATATTACTCTTACATTCACTTTTTTTTCTAGTAATTTTACCGCTTTTATATGTATATACATTACCATTATAATTATAATTACTAATCTCATTCAACAAACTAAAATCGGCATTAAACAATGCTTTTTCAGCTTTTTTAATAACCTTATCATCCATATTATCGGCTAATAAATTATTTTTATCCAAATAACTAAACATATAATCCATTAAATTATGTTTATTCATTTCACCAACTTTTTTAACTCCATCACCAGCAGCCATATCGAAATGCATATCACCAGAGCAAGATACATCAACAATATTACTATATAACTGTCTTACTTGTTCTGGATAAAGATTATAGTATTCATTAAGAACAAAGTCTTTTCTTTTATTAATAACATACTTAAAGAAAAGAAATATCAAAATAATTAAAATAATTAAAACAACAATTATCATAATTATTTTTTTCTTATTATCCATTATTTTTTTTATAAAATCATTATCAGATTTTTTTTTGTTACTCAATACTTTATTATCTTTCTTAACACTTTTTAACTTATTATTTAATATAGTATTACTTTTTTTTACAGTTTTTTCTTTATTATTTTCGCTAACAGAATCATTTTTCTTTCTCATACACATCACCTACTTCTAGATTAACACAAAAATCATTTTTTTACAACAACAATAAGAAAACAAGTAATGTTCTATTACTTGTTAAACTGCTCCTGTATAATAATATTTTTGACTAGGAGTAATTGAATCGACAATACTAGCAAACTTACTAATCTCAGCCATTGCTCCATCAAGTATTGCAATTGCTTGATTATAAACAGCTTCAAATCCTTTAACTTTAGTAATATATTGTTCTAATTTTTCTTTTTCTTTTTTTAAACTATTAACTTGATCTTGAATATCTTGATGAAACACTTCGACTGTATCAGCTGAATTATTACCTTTATCCGTAGTAACACGTTCATATGTAATAATTTGACTTTCTAAGTTTGCTATTGAAGCTTCTAATTGAGCAAATGTTGCTTCAAGTTGAGGTAATTCAGTATAATCCATATACTCATACCCCTCCATATAATCGTTAAGTAAAGTAAGAGCTTGCTTAATAGCATCTCCAAGTATACTAGCAGCATTCATTCTTTGTGTAAGAGCCGTTTGAAATTGTTCCAATTTACCCCTGGCTTCATCCCAAACATCACCTATAAGAATTGTACTAGAATTATCTGTAAAACTAGTTATTGCCTTATCAACACTTGTTGCATCTGTAATATCGCTACTTAAAGTATCAAATGTTGAAAAACTAAGGGCAGCTGTTATTTCATCTAAATAAACTTTAGCCATAATTTCCTCCTATTCATCTTCTTTCTCTTTTATCTTTTTAACTATATAATGTCCTCCATAAGCAGCTCCGCCTAGTACACCTAGTCCTAAAGCAATATCTTTAAAATTATTATTATTTTTATCATTAATATGCTTTGTATTATCATTAGAAGCATTATCATTTATTTGATTGTTTAATTTTTTTGAATCATTTAAATCAGTCTTGCTTTCATTTGTAAGTATATCTTTCTTTACATTATCTTCTACCACTTTATTATTATTTATATTTCCATTATTTTTTTGATTATCAATCGCATTATTACTTACAACTCCGCCACTATTTTCTTTATTGCTATTTTCATTTTTAACTATTTCTGAAGACTTGTTATTTTGTATAACCTTTGAGTGTTCTACTTCAACACTATTCTTTTTTAATGTTTTATTAACATCATCTTTCTTCGTTAACTCTTTATTTAAAGATTGTGATACTTCTTGTTTATTACTTTGTTCTGCTTTTTCTGAAGAAGCATTGGATTGTGAAGGAGTTGAATAGCCACCACCTCCATATGATCTATATGTTGATCTACTAGCACTTCCAGTATTATTTGTATGTGTTTTAGAAGTATTACTAACTACAGAACCATTTCCACCAAAAGATACTTGCTTTGAAGCAATCGATGTACCAACAGCTGCAGGTGAAGTTGTTTTCTGAACAATTGAATCTATAGATGAAAGTTCATCAGCTTTTCGAGATAAATCCATATCCATATCAGCAATTGCTTGCCCATAACTAACGATTGATTCAGTTTCCAAAGCCAAAGAATCCATAAGTGTGCCAACTATATCAAAATAAGCATCAATATAACTACCGATACATCCAGGTATTCCTTGACTACTTCTAAATGTTTGACCTCTAAGTGAATCTAAAAAATTTGAATTTTGAATAGCTGTTCTAAGACTATTCATAGTTGTCTCGACAAATTGTAAATTTGATGATATTGTAGGTGAACTAAAAGTACTTGAAGATGTTCCACCATGTAATGCTGAAATTAAAAGTGGTGACATATTCTTTAACCCAGCATATTTTGTTTTTACTTCACTATCATATTCTGTTATTTCATGGTTTTCTGTAGCCAACAAAAACTTATAGTCATTATCACCATCATTATTGTTACTATTGCTATTGTTATTATTACTATTATTATTGGATTGTTTTCGATTACTTGGTTTTGTTCCACTTAATACACTCAAATCAACCGGTTTAGTAACACCATTTTCATGTTCATAAACTGACCAATTAGTACTATCAAATTTAGGATTTGTCGTAAAATTATCAACACTATTTCTATTACCACCAATATACCCTATTAATCCAGTAGCAACAATATCTCTATTAATACTTGTATGAACTGGACTTTCTGTCGTTATTTCATATGCATTAAAACCATTAGCTGAAAGTAAATCAATTGTCCTAGATGCTTTACCACTATATTTTCTTTCACTAGGACCAACTGCATATATTGGGATACCTGCCTCAGCAAGATTTTTACAATTCTGAACATCAGAATTATATATATTATCATTGTCTCCAAGTACAACTTGAATTTTACAATTTGGATGATTTGCATAATATTCAGAAGAATCTTGAAAAGCATTTTGAACACCAGCACTAAATCCTAAAAATGTCGAATTATCTATTTGAATACCAGCTTGATTCAAAACTGAAGTAGTACGTTCAGCTACATTATTGGGATTAGATGATGTCGAAGATATTACGCAAACATCAAATTGAGGATTAGCACTTTTCATATCCTCTCTTAACTGATTCGCATCTTTTCCTGTATCCCAAGCACCACCTTGTCCTGGTAAATAGGATAACATTGAAGCATCACTAGGGCAATCAGCTTTAACATAACATTCAATACCTGACGAATAGTTAAAGCAATGATAATATCCATTATCTTGAAGTTCAACTGAATTATAATTTTGATTTAATGTTTCATACAACTTACTATTAGCATCCAAACATCTCACCTCCATACTCTATATAAGTATTATAACATAAAAAAAAGGGGTTTGTAAACAATACACATAATAACATTTAAAACAAATTAATTCATTAAAAAAAGAATGATAATACATCATTCTCAAAATTCTTTTAATATTAGTTTTATCTTATAATTATCTTGAAAAGAATCTGTATAAACCAAATAAGCATCTTGAACATTTAAACTATCAACAGCATAACTTAATAAATAATTACTAACATTGTTATCAATATATTGTTTTTTATAACAAGTACCTAAACTACTAAATTTATAACATACATTTTTATCTGGTAAATATTTATCTTTACCTATATATAAAGCCATATTACCTGTATTAAATCTTTCTTTAACTCCATTTTTATATATATCAAAATTAATAATTACATAATTATTATTTCCATCAATACTATAATAACTATCTCTTACAACAATATTATTTATATTTCCAACTATCTCATTTTCTTTATATACTTTATACTTTACACTAAAATAATTATATCCTCTATAGCCAACAAAACCAATTACAATTATTAATATTATAATAATATAAAGTTTAAATTCTTTAAAGAAATAGCCAAATTCTCTTCCTTGCTTTCTTACCATACGCATTACATTAGTTGTATCAATACCAACATTAACTTCAATTTCTTCCGAATCACTTTCATTTGCATTTAATTCTTGGACATCACGTTTAAAATCAAATTTTTTAATATCAAAGCCAAGTCCTCTTATCAGCATAATTAAAACAATCAAATATTGAAATAAAAGAACTATCAGCAAAATATCTCTATATAACCTTATCGTTTTTTGATCAACTACTGCACTACTAAAGCCACCCATATATCCAAGTAAAATAAACAAAAAAGCACTTACTAAAATATAACCACCTATAGTAAATATATATATTTTTCTTGGTTTATCTTTATACTTAAGTAACCAATATACAACATAACAGAATACTAAAGCAATTAATATATATATAAATAAACGATAATCGATAAAACTAGGAGCATCATACCTATTAGTTGTATCGATAATTACTTTTCTTAAATAAGAATAAATTGCCCGACATTTTAATGCTACAATCGCAAATAAAGCTGTAATTACTAAATGAATTAATCTAAAATGCTTAATTAAAAAAGCATAAGGACGTCTTAATACCATATAATCACCTATAATAATTATAACATTAAATATTAAAACTAACAAATATTATTTATATTTATACACTATTAATTGTTCTGGTTGTAAATATATATTTTTATTTTGATTAATTAATTCCATAGCATCTACATTAAGTCCTTTAATTATCCCATCTAAAGTGTCTCCAGTTCCTGTAATATATAATATACTTCCTCTTTTAGGTATAAGTAGTATTTGATTGGGATATATATAATCATCTAAATTAATTCCATTAAGCTGAGCTAACAACGAAGGATCGATATTGTTATTACTAGCAATCTTATATAATGTATCTCCATTAACTACTACATAATAATCAAATATTTTGTCATTCTGTTTATTATTTACAAAAGATACCTCATCCATTTTTTCCCTCCCAATATAAAATATGTAAAAAAAAAGAAAATGCCATAAAAAAGAATCAATTTTTTAATCTTGATTCTTATCATTTCCTTCTTTAGCAAACGCTTTCTTTTGCTCTAACATAATTTCAGTAATATTAGTCTCAATTTCACTTAAAGCTTTTGAATCGATATTAGTAATTTTAATAACTTCTTTAATAGTATCCAAAGTAACACTTCCAAATATTAAACCTTTTGATACTGTCAAATCATTATACATATCAGGAGTAATCGTCTTAAAGAAATATCCAAACAAAAGTCTTTTTGTAGCAATCATAATCCTTTTATTTGTAAATGCTATAACATTAGTATTCACAATATCAAGTGCACTATCATTCTTTTGTCCAGCAAACACATATAAAATCTTTTCTTCAGGATTTAAATATTTATCAATAATTTTACAATGTTGCTTAACTCTCCATGCAATTGTCATCGGATATTTTCTTAAAAAATCACGTACCATTTCATAACTACTCATAATCTATGCTCCAGTAACGACACGATCTTTAAAGAATTCCTCAATTGATTCCTTATCGACGTATCCACCAATGGAATCAACAATCCTATCACCTAACATAAATAATGTTGTTGGTGTACCCCATTGATTCTTTTTTAAATAATTATTGGTTGTTGATAATTTATTCAAATCATCTTGTGATACATTATCTGTATTTATATAAGTAACAGCTATCTTCTGTTCTTTTGCCACTTCTTCCATAAGAGGCATATATTGTTGACAATATCCACAACCAGTTCTCTCTATTACCACAACAAAAGCATCCCCATTTTCTACTTTCTTTTCATAATCAGCATAACTTATTTCGTGTAATCCTGTTTCACCACTTAATTTAAGTGGAAACTCAATTTCTTCTTGTGCTAAAGTTCCTTTACTAGAAACAATACCCACAATAATCAGTACTAGAACCACACCGATTAAAATAAAATCAGTCTTCTTCATACTCATCCCTCCAAACAATATTCTACACTTTTTTTAATAATAAGTCAAATTAATAGAAAACATTCCTAAGATATAACCCACATGCTGGCGCAGTTTTTCCAGCAAATGTTCTATTTTCATGCTTAAGAATTTCAATTATATCCTCAGCCGCTCTTTTGCCCTCGCCAATTTCAATCAATAGTCCAACCATATTTCTAACCATATATCGCATAAACCCTGTTCCAACAAATGAAATAACTATCTTATTTAAATCTTTAACATCTCTTTCTATTGAAGTAACGCTAATTGTCCTAACATAATCTAAAATTTCTTCATTTGTTTTCGTAAAAGATTTAAAATTATGTTCACCCTCTAAATATTTAAGAGCTCTCTCCATCTCAGAAAGATCTAATTTATTATTATATTGATAAACATAATTCCTTTCTATTGGATTATATTCTCCCATATTTATTTTATAGATATACTCTTTTCCAATAGCATTATATCTAGCATGAAAATCATCTGCAACTTCTTCAATTCTTTTTATATATACATCATCAGGTATTAAAGAATTTATTGCTTTTTTCAATTTTTCGACATCAAAAGATTTTATCATCTCAAAAGTTGCTTTTTGATTTAAAGCATGTACTCCAGCATCAGTTCTCCCAGAAGCTGTTATATTTACTGCTTTTCCACCATTAATTTCTTTTAAAGCATCTTCAATTACCTTTTGTACTGTTCGTTCTCTAGGTTGCTTTTGATAACCAGCAAAATTACTACCATCATAACTAAATGTCATAAAATATTTCATAAAATACCACCACCATAATTATACAAAAAATATAACAAAAAGTAAAATAAAGATCGCTTATACGATCTTTATTTTTTATTACCTAATAATTTCATTTTTCTAAAATACCACAAAGAATATACTAATGTACCTAAACCAACTATCCAAACTAAAACAATAGCCAAAGTTCCAGTCTTTGGATTAATTATTTGACCAGAATTATCAGGTGAACAATAATATAAATTAACACTCTTATTTATTACGTAAGTTGAAACATCATCAACTGCAGTTCCATTACAATTTGTTAAATGATATTTATCTCCAGTAGGATTAGTAATAACACCTTTTTCACATTCATAATTAGAATTATAGTCACATGTCTGTGTACTAACAAGTTTATCATCTTTATAAAACTTAACAGTATGTTTTCCTGTAGTACATGCATAAAAATTAGTATTTGCAGTAACAACATATTTTGAAAGATCCGCAACTAAAGTGCCACCACAACTAGACAAATGAAATTCATCACTACTTGGGCTAGTTATTGCCCCAGCACTACATTTTTTTGTTGAATTATCATAAGTACAAGTTTGCGTATCAATCAACTTTTCGTCTTTATAAAAACGAATTGTATATTTTCCAGGTATAGAAGGTGTATCATTCCATCCGCCACCTGAACCGCCACCAGAATTATCAGCTGGCGTTTCATTACAAGTATATGAACATGCTTTTGTAGTAGAATGAGTACAGCCGCTATAGCAATTATTGCATACATTACCACTAGAAGTCTTTTGACCACATTGAGCAACTGCAGTTGCAACACATGCGCTAAGCAAAGCACCAGTACAACCATTGCTAATAGAAGAACCATCTGGTATATAGCAAGTCATACTATCAAATATATTAGTACCAGTATTAACAGAGCCCTTATAAGTTTTGGCAGAACATGAAGTGACTTTATTGTCGGCCTTACAAGCATCTTCCGTATACCATTTACATGTATAAACAACATCACAAGAGCCAGAACCTTGAGAATCAACGTTATCAGCAGCCTGGTTCATAACTGAAGAATCGTAAAATCCTAAATCATTGCAACCAGC
>CAMOMI010000009.1 GCA_946619755.1 uncultured Clostridia bacterium | reverse complement strand
ATGAAACCGAACTACTTCCATTGTGACTAGCTAGAATAAAATTGGTTCTTTCTTTTGTAGTACTAGTTAGTTCTAATAATCTTGGCATTGAAACATTACCACCGTAATATCTAATTATGGACAGAAGACAAGCACTACCACATTCTTTAATTCCATCTTGAATAATGATGCAATTTTTTCTCACTCTTTTACCTCCTCAATAATATCATTCGCAAAAAAAAAGAGTTTTACTTTTTTTCGTAAAAACTTTTTTTTAATTAATCATATAGTTAACTAAAAATTACTTTTTAGTTTAATTAGATCATTTTCTAATTTAGATATATCATTTGGCGACATAAAGATGAAAACTGCATTATCGTATGTGGCTAGTTTGTTGGCTTCATCGATATTAATTGGATAACCATTAACCAATTTATCTAAGATTATATTCTTGGTTACATCTGGATAATCAATTTGGCTTTCTCTAGCTGGATGAATATCCATAATATATGTAGCATCAACTGTATTAAATACTTTAGATAAGTCAATAGCAAATTCTTTTGTTCTAGTGAAAGTATGTGGTTGGAAAATAGCAATTATTTGTTTATTAGGATATTTTTGACGGATAGCATCAATTGTTGATTTTACCTCGTTTGGGTGATGAGCATAGTCATCAATTATTATGGAATTTCCGGCAATAGTTTCACTAAATCTTCTTTTAGCGCCCGTAAATGTTTTAAAGTATTTTTGAACTTCGTTACTATCAATATTTTGTACATAACAAATGGTTATAACAGCTAGAGCGTCTAGAAGTTGATGCTTAGCATATATAGGTAAATCAAAATGGCCATATTTTTTACCATTTACAATAACATCAAATTTTGTGCCACTTTTAGTGTATTCTATATTGTCAGCATAGACATCATTATC
Source organism: uncultured Clostridia bacterium (assembly GCA_946619755.1). Classification (GTDB taxonomy): domain Bacteria; phylum Bacillota_I; class Bacilli_A; order RF39; family UBA660; genus RUG705. The sequence continues at coordinate 31,899 of CAMOMI010000009.1, read as the reverse complement.
TTGGCTTAGGCCAAAATAAATAATATCTTTATGTAATCTCATTTTATGAACATTTAAATCATCACCACAAGCAATAACTAATTTAGTGGCACTATTAGCAAATTCTTCATATGCAGAGATAACATCATCTATATCTTTGTAATAATCGACATGATCTAAATCAATGTTCAAGATGACAGCATAATATGGTAAATAAGCTAGGAAATGTCTCCTATACTCACAACTCTCAAGAGCAAAAAAATCATTATTCTTATGTGCACTTCCAGTACCATCACCAATTAGATAATTGATACCTTTAATATTATTTAAAACATGAGCTGTCATAGCAGTTGTTGTTGTTTTACCATGGCAACCAGCAATACAAATTGTTTTATATTCTCGGGTTAACTTACCTAACATTTCTTCATATCCAATGATTTCTAGATTTAATAGTCTAGCTTTTTTTAGTTCAACATTATCTTCTGTAATAGATGAACCTTTAATAATAGTTAACCCTTCATAAATATTTTTTTCATCATATGATGTCATTTTTATATTATTTTTGATTAAACCTTCTTCAGTAAAGAAATGTTTTGGTACATCACTACCCTTAACTTCGTAGCCTAATTGTTTTAAGATGACGGCTAAAGCTGACATGCCAGCACCTTTTATACCAATAAAATGATACATAATAATCACGCACCTTTTCTATATAATTATATCACTTATCATACTAATATGTATTAAATATTTAAATTAATGTCATTATTTTTTGGATTACATTCTTACCCTTGATTTCTAAATAACTATCATTCTTAAAAATAATTTTAGAATATGCATTCCCTTCTTCAATATTCTTTATTAGAGCTAAGTTGATACTTTCAATAATTTCTTTCATTTTAATGTAATTCATTTTACCAGATGTTCTTAAATCTTCGTTTGAATTGTGAAAAACATTTGGATAATCTAAAATCAATAACCTTTCGTTGGTAATAATTATTGTATAATATTTTTCTTTATTTTTTATTAATATATTATCGTCAATCAATAATACTTTTTCGTTATTCGATAAATTTAGATTATACATAATATTTTGCCTCACTTTTTAATATTATAATGCTTAATATAATTATCTGTCAATGTGGCAAAGCAATGCTTTTTTTATTATTATATTTTATATTTAATATTCATTAACATATACTTTATTATGAAAAGTAAATTTATTAAATCAACAATTATATTAATAATTGGCGGAGCTATTACGAAATTAATGGCTATGGTTATTAAGATTTTTTTGACAAGAAGTATTGGGGATGATGGGATTGGCTTATATATGCTTATAATGCCTACATTTAATCTATTTATTACGTTATGTACGATGGCATTACCTACTTCAATTAGTAAAGTGGTATCTGAGGGTAAACGTGGAAAAAAAGTTGTTTTATCACTGATACCAATAAGCATTATTTACAATATTGCTTTAATGGTGATACTTATTTTACTATCACCTTTTATAGCTAATCGATTGCTTAATAATGCAGATACTTATTTAGGGATAGTGGGAATTAGTTTTACTTTACCTTTTATATGTCTATCGAGTATTCTAAAAGGATATTTTTATGGCAAGGAAAGAATGATACCATATGTTATTTCTAATATTTTTGAACAAATTGTTAGATTATTGTTAATTATTTATATAATACCAAAGTTATTGATTTATGGAATGAATGTTGCCATTTTAGGGGTTGTTTTAATTAATGTTTTTAGTGAATTATCTTCAATTATTTGTCTAATTATTTTTTTACCAAGTAAAATAATAAAAATTAGTGATTTAAAGTTTGATAAGGAGATATTTAAAGATGTTCTAAATATTTCACTTAGTGCTACTGGAAGTAGATTTATTGGATCTATTTCGTATTTCTTAGAGCCAATAATTTTAACATTTGTTTTAATTAGATGTGGATATACAAATAATTATATTGTGTCTGAATATGGAGTTATTACGGGATATATTTTTCCATTATTATTAATACCGTCATTTTTTACAATGGCAATTTCGACTTCCCTCTTACCGGTAGTGTCTAGCAGTTTATCAAAGGGATATATCGATTATACTAAAAAAAAGTTACGTCAAGCCATAACTTTATCTTTATTAGTAGGAATATTTTTTACAATCTTTTTTATGACTATTCCTGATGTTTTATTAAAATTTATTTACAATACAAATTTGGGTGTAAATTATATTAGAATTGTGGCTCCCCTATTTTTAATGCATTATATTCAAGGGCCACTCACTTCTTACATGCAAGGAGCTAATATGGCAAAAGAAGCAATGATGGGAACTCTTAAGGGGGCTGTTATTAAAAATGTTCTTTTGATTATTTTACCAATATTTATTGGAATATGGGGATTAGTTGTCGCTAGTATTATCAACATTTTCTTTGTAACAATTCATCATATTTATTACGTTAAAAAATCATTTCACTAATTTGGTTACTTTGTCAATAACATAGGTTTTTGCTTCGTTATATGTTAAATTAAGAACAACTTGAAATTCACCATAAAGATATTTTTCGGCTAGATTAAAATAATAGTTATCTTTATCAGTTGTCTTTTTGTTATTATCTAATCTTTCTTTATTTCTTAGATATGTTGTTTTAATGATTTTAATTAAATCTTCATGTGTACCACTTGATAATAATTCTTTGTAAATAGCTTCTAATTGTTTAGTATCACTATCTATTGTTGCAATATTTGGAATTTCTTTAATGATTTTTTCTACTTCTTTTTTGGTAATAAGATTTCTTATTTCTTTATTATCTGTAGGTACTTTAATAGTTAGTGAATCATCTGATAAAGGACTTAATAGATAATAGTCAGTATCTTTATAAAACTTGGGTAAAATATCTTTGATTTGGCATACTTCTCTTTTGTAAATTATATAATCATTTATTTTATACATAATATCCTCCTTATAAAGAAAATACGAATAGCAAACTGGACTTACGCCGGTGGCTACTCGTTTCGTTTTAATTATAGCATATTTTAAATGTTTTCGTAAGTAAAAAATGTGTCAATTTAGTTGTTTTTATGGGTAGTTTTTGATATATTTTAGGTGGTGGTAGTATGAATAAAGAAAAAATTTATAAAAAATTTAATTATATGTTTATTATTTGGATTATTATTTTAGCAATAGGACTTGTTAGAAAAACGCTCCAAAATGATACTTTTTATACGATTAAAATTGGCGAGCTAATACTAAATAATGGAATTGATATGATGGATCACTTTTCATTTCATACAGGACTAGCATATACTTATCCACATTGGTTATATGATGTTTTTATTTATCTTATATATCATAGTTTTGGATATACTGGTTTGTATATATCGTCAATTGTTCTTTTAATAGTTTTAATTTTAATTGTATATAGGACAAATAAAAAAATAACTAGTAGTTATTTGATATCAGCTTTTGGAACATTTTTATGTGCTTTATCCATTTCAGGATTTGTAACAGCAAGAGCACAATTAGTTAGTTTTATTTTATTTGCACTTGAAATATATTTTATTGAGAGTTTCCTTAAGAATGGTAAAAAACGGAATTTGATAGGACTACTTTTAGTATCACTATTTTTGTGTAATGTACATGTAGCAGTATGGCCTTTTTATTATATTTTATATCTTCCATATCTAGCAGAATATTTAGTTGCTTTAATATGTCAAAAAGTAAAATTGAAGAAAGAGAATAAATTTGTTAATTTTTTAAAGAAAAAAATTGTTATAGAAAAAAATGAAAATGTTAAATATTTATTTTTGACCATGATTCTTAGTTTATTAACGGGGTTACTTACGCCTATTGGTGATACACCATATACTTATTTAATTAAGATGATGATGGGAAATAGTCAGAAATATGTTCAGGAACATCAAATGCTTAGATGGATTGATAGTCCTTTTACAATAATTATTGCCTTTGAAACAATATTTTTAGCTTTCTTTTCAAAAGCAAAACTTAGAGATTTATTTATGATAAGTGGACTTGTTATAATGGCAGTGTTTTCTATTAGACATATATCTTTATTATCTTTAATTGGTACGATTTGTTTTACAAGAATATTTTCAATGTTCTGGAGTAATTTTGGGTTTGATATTGATAAAAAAGTAATTTCTTTCTTTAATAAAATGACAGTTATGATTATAGCATTCTTTTTAGTTATTATCTTTACTTGTTTAATGATAAGTGTTCATTTAAAAGAAGAATATGTTGACCATAAGTTGTATCCAATTGAAGCAGTTAAATATATTAAGGAAAATATGAACATTGACGAAATGCGATTATTTAATGATTATAATTTTGGTAGTTATCTTTTATTAAATAATATTCCTGTTTATATTGATTCGAGAGCTGATTTATATACCAAGCCATTTAGCGGGCTTGATTATGATATATTTGATGATTATGAATATATTATGGGTAATTATACGGAAAAATTTGAGTTTTATAAAATAACTGACATTTTAATATATAAAAATAATAATCATTTTTGTGATATACTTAAAAATGATGGCAATTATAAGATAATATATGAGGATGAAAATTTCTGTTTGTTTAAAAAACTAGCGAATATTTCTTACTCTATAAAAATAAGTTAGAACATTACAAGGTTCTAACTTTTTTCTTATAATCAATTAATTCGGGGATACTAAATGATAATTCATAATCATTGTTATGATCTGATATTAGATACTTTTCTAAATTGTGTGCAATTTTTAATTTCGTTAAAGTCTTTATTATTTGTTTTAGATTAATTTCTTTTCCTTTTAGTGTCCAGGCATAACTATGTTTTTGAACACTACTTATAGTATAAGTATCTTTTTCTTTTGTTAAAATAATGCTTCCGCCATAGAAATTGTCATTAAGAATGGCTTGTTTAATGATTAATAATAATTTCTCTTCGTTTGATATTTCTTCATCACTAATAAGTTTAGCTTGCAATTTTTTTAAGTAGTCAATGGTATTTATAAAATTATCTTCCATATTGTCTCCTTACTTATATTTCTTTAACAAAGTTTTAAAAATAAATTCTACTTGTTAACTTTTCTATGATGGTTGTGCCATTTAAAAATTGCTTTATAAATTTTGTATGAATCTTTGATTGTATTGAAATGAGATGCTTCATTATTGTTAATATAAATAGTTGCTGTTTTTATTTCATGGTACTTGATATGGCTGTCTTTTAAGTTTAATAAAACATTCATTTCGTATTCATAACGATTGCCTTGAATATTTAGCATATAATCTGTTAGTTTATAGGAAAAGGCTCTTAGACCACTTTGCGTATCATATATTTTTGCTTTAGTCATCCATTTAAAAATAACCCTCGTTATACCATTTCCTAATCGACTTCTTAACGGCATTGTTTTATCCCAGGTTCTTCTACCTAAGGCTAGCTGTTCATTATGTTCTTTAATATAATTACATAATTTAATCGCATCAGATAATTTATGTTGACCATCTGAATCCATTGTAACAACAATATATTTATCATAAGTATCATCAATATAATTTAGACCAGTTTTAAGGGCATAGCCCTTACCCATATTTTCATTATAAGAAATAATGTGGGCATATTGACTGGCTTCTTTAAAAATGCGGTTAAATGATTTGTCTGAGCCGTCATTGACAATTACAACTGGATATTTATTATCGATTTCTTTTAATAAGTTAATCAGTTGTTCATCGGGTTCATATGAAGGTATTAGAATTACGTATGGCATTATTACCTCCTTTTAAAAGATTTTATTAAATTTATTATAGCATAATATTTATAAAGCAACAAGAAACCACATAATAAAAAGAACTTTTATAATGATAAAAGTTCTTTAATCTGAAATAACAACATCTAAGATAATACTACAATTGTATTGAGGCAATTATTTTATTTAATCCATAATCATGAACAGTTATATCATAATTTCAATAAAAAAGGAACTTACGTTCCTAATTGTTTTTTAAGCAATAATCAAATAATTCTTCGTCACGATATTTTTTATTCTTGACGATATTATATTTATCATCACATTTAATAACGTCATAGAATGGTGTATCATAATAAAGAACATCGCCTAAATCGTTTCCAAAGTATGCCGTCGTCTCTCTAAACATTGGAGCTTCATTGTTGTTTTTGACGTTAATATAATCAGTTAAAAATAATATTCCTAAAGAACCAGTGAAGATAGTTAAGATTAATAATAATCTTTTATAGTATTTCATATTTCTTGTTAATTTTGAAATGCCAATAACAAAGATAATCATACCAAAGACAGAATAAATACTCCCCCAACTGCTTTCACTTGGAAATATCATAATAGCTGATAAAGAAATAAATAAGCCAAATATAACTAATAATAACCCAATGGTATAACTATATTTATTAATTTTCTTAGATGAATAATCAATGGTATTAACGATATTTTCTTCAAATTTTTCTTGATATTTTTCTTCTTTGACTTTCTCACCACTCATTAAGTCATTGATAGTAATATCAAATTCATCGCACAAAGGTTTAAATAAAGATAAATCAGGCATATTTTTGCCATTTTCCCAGTTACTAATAGCACGGTCGGTTACTCCTAACTTTTCGGCTAATTCAGATTGAGTTAATTTTTTATTTTTTCTTAGTTCTGCAATAAATTTGCCAATTTTTTCTTGATTCATAATATTTCTCCTTTCATATTCATCTTATAATATTTAGACATATTTTAACATGAAATATGGCTTGAGTTTAATTATTCACGTAATCTGGATAAGCACAGACATCTAAATCAATATCTAATGCTTTTAATAATTCATTTAAGTATTTATTAGTTTTCCCTTTTTCAATGGTAAATGTTAAAGTGTTATACCTATTCGTATAATCTTCTCCTAAATAGATTTCATATTCTGGTAAATTATTCATATCATATGATTTATCATCGGCATTAGTACTAGCTTCAAGTATTTTATCCAAATCATAATCATACGTTCCCTTGATTGATTTGGTATATTTTAACATTAAATTACAGACTTCATTAGAATTGCAATCTTCATAGTCAGTAAAAAACTCATATTGGTTATCATCGTATAAAGTTAATTGAGTTGTGACACAACTTTTATTGCCACGAGTGATACTATAAACGACATTACCATGTTCAGTTAATGTTTCTGTGCCTTTTCCTTTATATTTATTAGCATCAACGCAAGCGGTTAAGCAAAAAATACAGGTAGTTATTAATAACATATTAAATATTCTCTTTTTCATTTTGTTCTCCTAATTATTCGTCATTTCTTGAAGTAATATTTTTTCTCCTTTGGAATTAATTCCATACAAGTTTTTAATTGAATCATAATCATCATGTGGAATTAATATAAATGATATAATATCCGTAGTATCTAATTTTTTAAATGGAAAATCGAAACTAAAGAAATAATTGCTATCTTTTTCAGAAATATAAACATTACCATTATTTGTTAGTAAAAGTAAGTTAGCATTGCCTGTACAACATATTGGTCTGCTAGCCATTTTTTTGACTTCTTCTTTATCAAATACTATTTTTGTTTCATTATTATTTTTATTGGTAGCATATAGTTTGCTATTTTTGATATAAACGCTATATTTAACAAATTCTTCTGAACTATTTCCATGATTCATAACTTCTAATTCATCAAGTAATTGTAGTTCAGTTACTGTTTGTTTTGGTTCTTCATAATAAGTAAAATAGTCCTTATATAAAATATCACCTTTTTTTATTGAAATGCCTTCTTTAAGCATATATTTTTTATGATAATCTTGAAATAATAACTCATCTTTTTTAGTTATTACTTCATTTGATAATTGCTCATTTGCATTACATTCTGTTAACTTAGTTTCATCAATTATTTCTTCGTTACTTAAATTCATATTTAAACAAATATATTTATATTCTTTTTCATTTGTTACAATTAAAATAAATATAGTAATAAACAACAATATAAATGAGATTATAAGTATTTTTTTCTTCATTATTTTACCTCCTTATCACAATAAGATTTGCTTACTATTTCATTTCCAACTTTATCAGAGTATTTAATATTTATTACCTCACTATTTAGAAATAAGATATCAGTTGTTGTTTTTAAATAATCTTTAGTTGTTTTAAATACAAATTCATAATTATTACCTACTTCCAAATTATTACCGATTAATCTAGATAATTTCATAGTAAATGTTCCTTCAACTTGGTACTCATGAACTGTTATATATAAGTAGTTATCATCATTGCTTTTACCTATATTATCAATATAATATGTTCTTATAACAATACAATTTTTAAAGGCATTCTTTTCTTTTTTAGAAACTATAGGAATAATAATAAATGTAATAGTTAATACAGCCATTAGAAGAATACTAATAAATAATATATATTTTTTCCAATGCTTTTGTTGATTATTCAATTTACCACTTAATAATTCATCAGCTGTAACATTTAGTACTTTACTTATTTCACCTATCATAGTTATATCAGGAAAGCCATTGCCACATTCCCATTTAGAAATTGCTTTAGCGGAAACATTTAATTTATCAGCTAATTGTTGCTGAGTTAAACCTTGCTTTTTTCTTAGTTGTAATATCAATTTACCAATTTTATCTTGATTCATCAGGTTACTTCCTTTCTAACTTAATTATAGCATTAATTTAAAAAAATAAAATCCACTACTCGTAGATTTTATCTATTCGTAGTGGATTTAACTGTTTGTATTAATTAAAATATTCTAACGCATCTGCCAACAATTACATAAGATTCTTTTGATTCCGATTCAAATAGTTATTATTACTTTATTATTTAGTAACTTTTCGTTAAAACTAATTTTTTTCTTTCATCATTTTATGATTTATGATAATTGTCAATGCTATTTGTAAAAAAATAAATTTTATCTTTTTTTAGGAGCCTTAGCAAACTTTTCTTCTAATTCATTATGATGTTTTTTTATGGATAATAATTCTATCTTTGTTAATTTATGATATTTTTTTTCTTTCATATAGTATTCACCATAACATAAATAAGGACCGTCTATATAATAACCAGCACCACTGATAGGACCAGTTGCGTCATATCCATCGCTTGTGTAAACAGCACATGGTACTTTATAATCTGCTTCTATAACTTTTTCAAGTGCGTCAGAATAAAATATTAGTCCCTTTTGTGGATCTGAATAGTTACGTATTTCAATTGCTTTTTGATTCATTTTATCACCTTCTTTCTCTTATATTATCTTTTGATATAAGCATTTTATTTATTAAATACAAGTATATCCACCATCAATTGGTAAAATAACTCCAGTTACATAACTTGCCTCGTCACTTGCTAAGAAAATAGCTCCAGCATTTAATTCGCCTTCTTTACCATATCTAGCCATTGGTACATGTACTTTTGCAAATTCTTGAAAAGCATCCGTATCCAATACTGCGGTTGTTAATTCTGTATAGAAATATCCTGGGCAAATGGCATTTACTGTAATGTTATATTTGGCTAATTCAGCAGCGGCTGCTCTGGTAAAGTTAACTACTCCTCCTTTACTTGAATGGTAAGCAATCGTTGGTATCTCAGTGTTACCAACAAGACCATACATAGAAGCAATATTGATGATTCTTCCATAATTATTCTTCTTCATGATATTAGCAAATGCTCTAGTCATTTTAAAGACAGATGTAAGATCGGTTTCAATAGTAAAATTCCATTCCTCATCCTTCATTTCTAATACGCTGGCATCTTTAGATGAACCAGCACAATTCACTAATATATCTACTTTCCCAAATTCTTTTTCAACTAAAGAAGCAGCATTATCAATGTCTTCATTCTTAGTAACATCGCATTTTATTGATAATACTTTAACGTTTTCTTTTTCTAATTCTTTTTGTAATTCTTCTAGTTTCTCAACTCTTCTGGCTAAAATAGCAACATTGGCTCCTTGTTTAGCAAAGGCTTTAGACATTTGTCTTCCCAAACCGCTTGATGCTCCCGTAATAACTGCTACTCTTCCTTTTAGATTAAACATGTTAAATTCCTCCTATTCAATAATAATTATACAATTAAATAGTAATTTAGACAATATATTATCTTGTATGTTTATTGTTTTTTATTTCATAATTGTACAAATCAAAACCATTTCTTAAGGCAATATTTACTAGTTCATTATCACTGGCATTTTCAACTTGAATTAAATCCATCATAGCAACTTTGTTTATCGTCATAGCCGAACCAAAATAATCGATTAAGTCATTCCTTAAAGCATCAATATCAATAGTAATATCCATATATTCCTCCAAATAATTTTTTGTGTTTATTATAACAGAAAACAGATTATTTTAAAACTAATCTGTTTATTATTTTATAATTATTTTTCACTATATATTGTTTTCTTTGAATCTTTTTGTAAGACAATACCATATTCAAAGATATATGATATAGCAAATACCATTAGAACATATGCAACTTGACTTAAATCAAATTTAATATCAATATTATATTTAATAGCTGCACCGCCTATTACGCTGAAAACGAATTCAATGCCAATTATAGCAATTAGGAAGTAACCAATTTTTCTTAGATAAAGAACATTTTCTTCATTGAATGGAGTATCTTTATCATAAATATTTCTAAATAATTTGTCACTATTATCTAGCACATAGTATGTAACAATCATAACAGCTAAGGCTATTATTAAAGCAAGTTCAGCAACAGATATTATTTTTGCGAGTCCTTCATTAGTTAATTCTTTTGTTACAACATTAAATCCTAATGCTTCTTCATCTGTTAAAGTAGCTACTGTTGTATTTTTAACCATTAAATCAATTGTATTATCATCATTTATTTGATATTCTAATCTTTCACCAAATGCTATTATTGAATTATCTTCAATACGAATATTACTTTTAACAACTGGTAAAATAATAGCTGCTAAAAATACGAATACAACTCCAACTAATATGCATACTTTTGCAATCTTAGCAAAAATATAAAGAATTTTACTTAATGTTTTTAATTTGCTTTGCTTTTCTTCAGGCAAAGTTTTTGTTTTTTCTGCTTTTGCTTCTTCTTTTATTTCTTTTTCTTTTTTCTCTTTTTCCATAATACTCTCCTCTTTTTTATTTAACTTATACGATAATGACCAATGATATCATTATGATATTCCAAGATATCTTCCTCATAGTTTCTTTGAAATTTGTTTGCATGATGAATAACAAATGGAATACCTTTTTTATTTCGCTTATCAGAAATGATACCTATATGATGCTTGAAGATAATAATATCACCTCCTTGCCAAGCGTCAATGTCGTATATATTTTTAGTTAATGAAATAGCGTTATTATCAAAATATATTTTTAAATTAATAACTCTTCTGAAATCAATATTTTTATCAATTATATCTATTTTGTATAAATCTTTATGTTCATTAATATCTTCATTTACTAATTCCATCATATTATATCCGGCATTTTTTAATCCAAAATTAACAACATCAGTGCATACACCATAATTATCACTTGGATACCCTGTACTATAATACTTACTTTTATACTTAGGTTTTGTTTTAATATAGTCTCTAACATTGTTTAAAATGTCAGTTTGATCATCTATTCCATCAGCATCTTTATCAATACTGCTAATATATTTTTCAATATTAAAATCTTCATTGGTATATTTTTTATGAGGCAAATAATTTAATAAATATAATAAAGAAAGAGCAATACCTATTAATAAACTAATTATGGCTATTAACAATTTCTTTTTCATAACCTCACCTACTTTACTTATATCTTTCTTTTATTATATCACCAATTTCTAATTTGCCTAACAGCAAACTACTATTTGGATCATGTTTTTGAATATTTTTGTCAATTTCTTTTTCGTTGAAGTTAGCATAACAATATTTGCATAAATGTTTACACGAGTTATAGGCACCAATATCTACCATTTCTACACACTTGCAATACTTTGTTTTCCTTGCTGTTTGAGTGTTAAAAATTTTACCTGTTAGTTTATAGGCGGCCATGTGAGATAAGCATTCACTTGCTACGAAACCGTATTCGATAAGATTATGTTCTTCGGCGCAAGTACCAACTGTCATATGATGAGAAGTGGCTATTTTACTAAATTCTGTTCCTATTTTTTTATAATCATCTATGGTTGGTTCTTTTATTTTTAAAGTTTTTATATTATTACGAACATTCTTGTAGTCATCTATGAATGATACGATAATATGATTAATATAACCGTCTAATAAGGAACACATTTTATTAAAGGCATTAATGTGATAATCCACAGTATATTTATCATTTATCAAAATAGGGTCATATCTAATAACAATGTTTTCTTTACCAATTTGATTAGATATTTCTTTTATGCTTTCAATTATTTCTTTTTTATCAGGAACGTTTGGTTCAATATCTTTTCCATATGAAGTTAAAGTAACATGAAATAATATTGGTTTTGTTATTTCTTTTAATCTTTTAACAATAGGCGTAGGATTTTTAGTGCAAAACAAAATAGCGTCCACATTATCAAAGTTAATACGACTTACTAATTTTGGATTGAAAGGATTTCTAACATCGACGAATCCTTCATGATAGCGATTAAGAAACCATTTTGAATAAAAAGCAACGATATCTGTTCTACCACTTACCATCAAAATCATATTACCACTCCTTTGCTTTATTTTAACATAAATAAGTTGAAAAAACATTATATGTAAACAAAAAAGAGAAATCAAATGATATTCTCTTAATGGTTACAATTCTAACTCTTTTGATTCTTCAAATTAATTGATTTTTTCCACATTATTTTGTTTACTATGCCGTTAATCATTAGCCCAACTCCATATCCAATTGCGATGCCACCTATTATAATAAATAGTATTTCATCATATCTAAATCTATTAGCACAATTTGCATATATAGCAGCTACAACTCCACCAATTATCATTGATCCTAAATAAATACAATTAAACTTACTGGTATTTATAATATTATGATTAGTTTCCTGTCCTAACAATTCATCAATGCTAACTTGTAAAGTTTTAGATAATAGAATCAATTGTTCTGGATTTGGTGTAGTTTCACCTAATTCCCAATTAGATATTGTTTGTCTTGATACATTTATTTTTTCTGCAAGTTGTTCCTGTGAAAAATTATTTTTTTTTCTTAAAAATAAAATGTTTTCGTTTAATTTCATACTTTACTCCTTTCAGGAAAATTTTATATTATTACTTCTTTGCATTACTACCAAATCTTTTTATAATTTTTGCAAAGTTTTTTAACATTTTGACAAAGCGCTTTAATTTGATATTTCTTCTAGATTATTATCATCGTAATTAGGGTTAGAAAGTCTTGTTTCTCTTAATGCGTTTTTTAATCTTTCACAGCATGGTTTAAAAGTTGCATATGTAATTCCACCGCCTATTACTCCGCCAACAACAGGAATTGAGTTTTTAAAAAATCCAGCGAATATTTCTTTTGTCATTCGAACATTGAACCACTTTGCTATGGATTTAACTATCGGATAAATAGTTCCTTTTGTTAAAGCGGTATTTATTAATTTTTTTTCTACTCCTTTACCTAATGCCTTGGCCATGGTTTTTAAAGCGGTGTTGGCACCAGCTACTCCATACATTACACCCATACAAACTATTATGGTGTTCATTGTGGCAGAATCTAATAATTGTTCATCTTTTACATCAATTTCTGGAAAGCCATATAGATATAATAGTTTTTGAGCAGCACGTAGCATATAACCATAAAATTGGGCAATATCTGCAGGTAATGTGGCAGTTATGGCAATGCCACCTGGAAGACTTAATGCAGTTGAAATACCTGAAACGCGAAGTCTTTCATATTGAATTACATTATCGGCTATCTTATCAATCTCTTCAACAGAAATATTTGCATAAGCAGGATTGTTTTCTACTATTTCAGTAACAACTTCTTCAGGATAATTAGTGCTAAATTCTTTTCTTAAAAATTCATCTCTTTTAATCTTTATTCCAGGAAATTTAAGCCCAGCAATAATAATATCTTCGATAGTTAGCTCATTATCACCATTTTTATCCATTATTTTAATAATCTTTTCTTTTGAAACATCAATAGTTTCCGATGCTTTTTTAGAAATTTTGTTGGTAGACTTAGCTACCATATCTTTAGCATCAATAACAGTTATTTTTGTTTTATCTAATACATTACTTGTCTTTTCTTTAATATTATTTACATTTATTTTCATAATATCTCCTTCTCTAAAAAAGTATTTGTATTTTTCGCGAATCTTATATAATTATTATAAAATTTAAAATTATTTATAATTTCTTAAAAGTATTATCTGATCCTACTAATTATAATTGATAGTTCATAAACGGGTAATCTTTATAATGTTTTCTTAATCCATTAGCTTCTAAAGTATATTCCATTTTAATGCTTACATTTCATAAATATTATAACATCATTTAAAGAAAAAAAGCGATATAATTATCGCTTACATTTTCAAAATATGGTAGCGCCGGAGAGATTCGAACTCACGACCTATCGGGTATGAACCGATTGCTCTAGCCAACTGAGCTACAGCGCCATAAATTTAAAAGCAATATTAATATAACACAAATCTTTTTTTTTGACAATACTTTTAATCAAAAAAATAATAAAAAACCATATTATAAATATGGTTTTAATAGTTCAATATTTATTTCACCGAATTTTTTTAAATCTTTAGCAATTTTAATAATACTTTTATCAGCATCTTCTTTAAACTTTTCAATTTTCTTGTCTATTTCAATATTTCCCATTGTAAAGCCTCTGATTAGAATATCGGCTATTTTGGAATCGCTATTATCTTTTATAAATTCCATATCCATAGCGACTGATGAAGATATTTCAGCTATAAGACCACTTCCTTTTGGAGATACTTTATTTTTCTTTAAAAGGGCTTTTGACTTTTTTAAAAAGTTTTCATATCCTTTTAATTCACCTTCCACAATGTTTTTAATTTTGTTATCTCTAGTATTTAATAATTTAATCAATTTAGTAGTTGATTTTACTCCCATATCGGCATTTTTGTAAATGTACATTAGCAATTCATTATTTTCATTCATATTATCACCATTAATATTATTGATAATTATTATTTTTTTATACAGAAAAGAAGTTTTAAATATTAAAACTTCCATCTTTAAAAATTTGAATTTCTTTGCCATCATACGTTTTGGCAATTATGTTTAAATCACTTGTGCCAATCATAATATCAACATGATTTTTTGATTTATTATAACCAACTTCTTCCAGTTCTTTTTCAGATTTATTGTCGCCATTAGTAATACATTCCTTAAAGCCACGGCCTAAGGCAATGTGACAAGAAGCATTTTCATCAAATAATGTCTCATAAAACAAAGTATTTGACATAGCAATTTTACTTTTTTTATCAACTAAGGCACATTCACCTAACATATTAGATTCATCATCTGTTTCAATTATGTTTTTTAATTCTTCTTCTCCCATGCTGGCTTGATAGTTGATTACTTTACCATCTTTAAAGGTTAAAACAATGTCTTTTATCATAATACCAGAATGGATTAGGGGTAATGAAGTATGGACAATACCATTAGTCTTAAACTTGTTAGGTGTAGTAAATACTTCTTCAGTCGGAATATTTACAATTGGTTCTCTTCCTTTTATTCTACTGGATCCATCACACCAAATGGCATGCTCAGCTAATTCAATAGTCAAGTCAGTGCCTAAACTATTTTGATAATGGAGACTCTTAATATTTAAATTATTTAGTTTTTGACATACTTCTTTATTTTTTGTCATTTTATTATTCCATGCTGTAAGGGAGTTGTCTTCATTAATTAAACAGATATCAAAGATGAGATTCCATAAATCCTCTTTAGGCTTTTTGCTATTTGGAAACAATAGTTTACCCCAATCAGTTGTAGCAATGGAAGCAATACACCAATCTACTTCATTATTACTTTGCATTTCACGATATAGTTGACGTGTATATAGTGAATGTTCAGATGCTATTTTTAATTTTGCTGAATCAATGTCTTTCATTATGTCTGGATTAGATGATACCAAAAATAGAAAAGCACTACCTTTTTTGGCATATTCATCATGAACGGATTTATTCCAAAAAGAACTCTTTTTAATATCATTATCAGTATAGTATTTAAGTTCAGTATGTTTTAATTCATCATCATACCAATCATAATAAATATCATTAACACCAAGTTCACAAGCAACTTCGGTTAATACTCTAATAAAATCAATACCTTCGATAGGAGCATTGATTACTAATGGTTCTCCTTTATTTATACATAATCCTTTTTTTAATAACAAATTAGCATATTTATAATATTTTTCTTGCATATTTTCTCCTTTATTATTCATTATTTGCTTCGGATACTTTATCTAAAAACTCTTCCTCTTGCCAAATTGGAATGTTTAATGATAAGGCTTTAGTATACTTACTTCCAGGATTTTCACCTACGATTACAGCGGTTGTTTTTTTGGAAACACTACCTGATACTTTACCACCTAAGTTTTCAATAATTAAAGTTGCTTCTTCACGAGTTGTATTCATAAGAGTTCCAGTTAAGACAAATGTTTTTCCTGCAAAGTTTTCACTTTCTCGATAATTATTATTAATATATTCCATATTAACATTATTTTCTTTTAATTTATTAATTAATTCAATATTTTTCTCATCGTTAAAATATTCAACAATACTCTTGGCTATAATATCACCAATATCATTTATTTCAGATAATTCTTCATATGTAGCGTTCATTAAAGAATCCATATTTTTGTAATTTCTGGCTAATATTTTGGCAGTTTTTGCCCCAACATGCCTGATACCTAAAGCAAATAGTAATCGTTCCAACGAATTTTGTTTAGATGCTTCAATACTAGCAAGCAATTTAATAATGCTTTTTTCACCAAAGCCTTCTAAACTCATTAATTCATCTTTATATTTATCCAGATGGTAAAAATCAACAACATTTTTAATATATCCCATATTGTAAAAGTCTTCTACAATATTATCACCAAAGCCTTCGATATTCATGGCATCTCTGCTTGCATAATGAATTAAATTTTCAGTATGTCTTGCTGGACAATTTTTATTAGGACAAAAGTAATTGGCATCTTCTTTTACTAGTTTAGTGCCACACATTGGACAATTATCAATCATTTTGAATGGAATACTATCAGCTTTTCTTCTTTCAAATTTTACTTCAACAACTTCAGGTATAACATCGCCAGCTTTTCTTACAACAATGACATCACCTATTCTGATATCTTTTTCTTTGCAATAATCTTCATTATGAAGAGTTGCTTTTGATACTAGTGAACCATCGACATGGACTGGAGAAAAAATAGCATTTGGGGTTATCTTTCCAGTTCTTCCTACAGTAAATTTGATTTCTTTTAAAGTAGTTAATACTTCTTCAGCAGGAAATTTATAGGCAATGCCCCAACGTGGGACTCTAGTTGTATAGCCTAGTTTTTCTTCATCTTTTAAATTATCAACTTTAATAACAGCACCATCAATTGCAAAAGGAAGACTTTTTCTTTTATGATGTAATTCACCAATTTTTTCTATTATTTCATTAACATTATTTGCAATAGTATTTAATTTATAATTTGTAAGAAAACCTAATTCTTTTAAAAATGCTAATGACTCAGACTGAGTTTTAATACCATAATCTTCAGGGTTAGGAATGAAATAAGCCATAAAATCAAGATTTCTTTTTGCAGTAATTTTACTATCTAATTGTCTAACACTGCCAGCAGCGGCATTTCTTGGATTTGCAAAGAGATTTTGCCCTAATGTTTCACGTTCTAAATTGGCTTTTTCAAATGATTCTTTGCTCATATAGATTTCGCCACGAACTTCGATATTGATGTCTTTTGTAAGTCTTAAAGGAACTGTTTTAATAGTTTTAACATTTAGAGTAATATTTTCACCAGTTATGCCATCACCTCTTGTGGCAGCTCTTACTAAAACACCATTTCGATATATTAATGAGCCTGATAAGCCGTCCATTTTAGGTTCAATTGTGTATACAGGATTAGTAATAACTTTTCTAATACGTTCATCAAAAGCATTTATTTCATCTTCATTAAAAATATCATCAAAAGATAACATTGGAGCTTCATGAGTAACTTTTTCAAATTTATCTAGAGCATTACCACCAACTCTATTAGTTGGTGAGTCTTCTCTTTTTAAATCAGGATATTTTTTTTCTAAAGCTAGCAATTCCATATAATAATCATCATATTCCTGGTCTGTTATGGTAGGATTATCTAGCACATAGTATTCATAACTTGCTTGATTAATAATTTTGATTAGTTCTTCCATTCTCTCTTGTACCATTCTTATCACCTTATTTATATTATATCACGATTATATTTACAAAAAAACAACAATTCATAAGAATTATTGTCTCTTTTTAAATTTATACTAATTCTAAGATAACTTGTAATGCGTTATCTCCTTTTCTTTCAGTCATTTTAACAATTCTAGTGTATCCACCATTTCTTTCTTTATAACGTGGAGCAATGTCATTAAATACTTTTGAAACAGCTGCTTCATCGTTATGTAAGAAAGCTAGGGCTAATCTGCGAGATACTAAAGAACCATTTTTACCATATGTTACCATTTTATCAAAACATTTTCTAACTTCTTTTGCTCTTGTTTCTGTTGTAACAATTCTTTCATTTTCAATTAGTTGTTTTGTTAAAGTAGCTAACATACTTCTTCTGTGTTTATTATCTCTTCCTAATTTTCTGTATGCCATAATTGTTTCCTCCTTTATTAGTCTTCATTTCTGAAATTTAGACCCATATCTTTAACTTTATCCATAACTTCTTTTAAAGATTTTTTACCTAGGTTTCTAATTTTCATCATTTCGTTTTCACTCTTGCCAACTAAGTCTTTTAGTGATGTTATTCCAGCACGTTTTAAGCAGTTGTAAGCTCTTACTGATAAGTCTAAATCATCAATTGATGTTTCAAGAATCTTAACGTTAGGATCTTCAACTTTGGCAATCATTAATCCTGTTTGATCAGCAATTTCATTTAAATCAGCTAAAACATTAAAATGTTCTATTAAAATTCTACTTCCTAAAGCAATTGATTCTTCAGGAGTGATTGAACCATTTGTCCAAACTTCTAAAATTAATTTATCGTAGTGATCGTTTTGGCCAACTCTAGCAGGTTCTACTTCATAATTAATTCTTTCAATTGGAGAATATGATGAATCGATAGCTATAACATTCATTTTGTTTTTTTCAAATGTTTTTTTGTTTTCTTCAGCCCTAACATATCCTCTACCTGTACCGATAGTCATTTCAATATTGATACTTCCACCTTCAGCTAAGTTACAAATAACTTGATCTGGATTAAAGATTTCAATATCAGCATCTTGTTCGATATCAGCTGCAGTTACTACTCCAGGACCTTTTTTAGTTAATCTTAATATTTTATTATAATCATCTGAATGATTTTTTATAACAATACTTTTAACGTTTAAAACGATAGCTGTAACGTCTTCAATTACACCATCAATTTTTTGAAATTCATGGGCAACACCATCTATTTTAATACTAGTAATGGCATCACCAGGAAGACTTGATAACATAACTCTTCTTAGAGCATTTCCTAGAGTTGTTCCAAATCCTCTTTCTAGTGGTTCAATTTCAAATTTTCCGTAAAAATTATCACTAATATATTCTTTTACTTTATATTCTGGTTTTTCAAATTTTAACATCTCGACACTCCCTTTCTATTATCCACGACGTTTTTTTGGTGGACGGCATCCGTTGTGTGGAATTGGTGTTACATCGGTAATTGTTTTAACTTCTAATCCAGCAGTTGCTAATGATCTTACGGCTGATTCTCTTCCAGCACCTAATCCTTTAACAAATACATCTACTGTCTTCATACCAGCGTCAGCAGCGGCTTTTCCAGCTTTTTCAGCAGCCATTCCAGCAGCAAATGGTGTAGACTTTTTGCTACCTTTTATTCCCATAGTTCCAGCTGAAGCCCAACTAATAGTATTTCCTTCAGCATCAGTAATAGTTATTACAGTATTGTTGAAGGTTGTATGAATATGTACTTCACCATGTGGAACGTTCTTTTTAACTTTACGTTTTCTAGCGTTATATGTTTTTCCCATATAAATATCCTCCTTTTAAGCACTATGCTTTCTTCTTATTTGCTACGACTTTTCCTCTTCCTTTACGAGTTCTAGCATTTCTGTTAGTTCTTTGTCCTCTTACTGGAAGACCTTTTTTATGTCTAGTTCCTTCATAAGAATTAATTTCCATCTTAGTTTTGATGTTCATGTTAACTTCTCTTCTTAAATCACCTTCAACAGTATGATTATCGATTTCTTTTCTGATACGAGCTAATTCATCTTCAGATAAATCTTTAGCTTTTTTATCTAAGTCAACATTTGCAGCAGTTAATATTTGTTTTGATAATCTTCTACCTATACCATAGATATAAGTTAGAGAAATTTCAATTCTTTTATCATTTGGTATATCAATACCTTTAATTCTTGCCATTAATTTTTCCTCCTAAAATTTAACCTTGTTTTTGTTTGTGTTTTGGATTTTCACAAATTACCATTACTTTTCCTTTACGTTTAATTACTTTACATTTTTCACATATAGGTTTAACTGAAGCTCTAACTTTCATTATAATTCCTCCTAATTCTTTTACTTTTTATTGTAAACGATACGCCCATGTGTTAAGTCATATGGTGATAATTCAACAACAACAGTATCGCCTGGTAGAATACGTATATTGTTTACGCGCATTTTACCAGAAACATGGGCTTCTACTATGTGTCCTCCTTCAAGTTCAACTTTAAAGAAACCACCTTTAATTAAGTCTATGACTTTTCCTTGGGCTTCAATAATATTGTTCTTACTCAAAATTATCATCTCCTGTCAATATACGATATCCGTCTTTGGTTACTACAACTGAATGTTCATAATGAGCTGATGGTAATCCATCACGCGTTACTATTGTCCAGTCATTTTCTAAGATATATATCTTATGTGTGCCTAAATTTAACATAGGCTCGACGGCTATACACATACCTTCTTTTAATACTGGTCCAGTACCTTTTTTACCATAATTTGGAACATCAGGTTGTTCATGAACATCTGATCCGATACCATGCCCAACTAATTCTCTTACGATACCAAGATTATGTTCGTTTGCATATTCTTCGATGGCAGCGCCAATATCACCAATATGATTACCTGGCTTTACTTGTTCAAGGCCTTTAAATAGAGCCTTTTCAGTATGTTCCATCAAATATTTGATTTCATCACTGACTTCGCCTACAGCATATGACCATGCTGAATCGCCATGATAACCTTTCCAGCATGCTCCAATATCAAGTTTGACTATATCACCATTTTTTATCTTTCGATTACTTGGAATGCCGTGAACTACTTCATCATTAATAGACGTACAGATTGTTCCTGGAAAGCCATCATAATTTAAGAAAGATGGTGTTGCGCCTTGACTTAAGATATAATCATAAGCTAATTTATCTAGTTCTTTCGTTGTAATACCGGCTTTTACATATGGTTTAAGATACTGGTGTGTTTTATATACAATATTACCAGCTTTTCTCATCAAAGATATTTCATATTCTGATTTAATACTAATCATTTAATACCTTCTTAACTTCCTCGAATATTTCACTTGCAGGCTTATCTAATACTTCAATTTTGTGTAATAAGCCTAGTTTGTCATAATAATCGATTAATTCTTTTGTACTATTTATATAAGTATCGAATCTGTGAATAAATACTTCTTCAGTGTCATCGCTTCTTGTTTTAAGTTCATTACCACATCTATCACAGATGTTTTCTTTTTTAGGTTTTAACTCTTCAACGAGAAGATTATATGATGAGCCACAGTTAGAACATATTATTCTACTTAAGGTTCTCTTAAGAGCTCTCTCTTTATCAATATCAAAGAAGATTACTACTCCTTTGTCATATTTTAATTCTTCAAGTAAATCATTATAGATTTTGGCTTGGGTAATATTTCTTGGATATCCATCTAGGATATAACCATCTTTAGCATCAGCAGATGTTATTCTATTTTTTAGGAGTGTTGTAATTACTTCATCTGAGACTAAATTACCTTTTTCCATATCTTCTTTTATTTTTTTACCTAAAGCTGTATCTTTGGCTGCTTCTTCTCTTAAAAGATCACCAGTTGATATATGAGGAATATTATATTCTTCACTTACTAATTTAGATTGTGTTCCCTTGCCTGCAGCCGGTGGGGCAATAAATATAATATTCTTCATTCTATCTAACTCCTTTATAATTTCTATTCAATAAGCTGCTTTCCAATCCATTGTATGTTTCTAAAGCGACACCGATAACGATTAAGATACCAGTTCCACCAATAGACACACTAGTTGGAAGTCCTGTGTTTATAAAACTACTAAATACAATTGGAATACCAGCAATTAGAGCGATTGACAAAGCTCCAATTAAGGTAATTCTACCTATAACTGTACTTATATATTCTTTTGTTTCTTTTCCTGGTCTTACTCCTGGAATATATCCACCTTGCTTATTTAGGTTTTTAGATAATTCTTCTGGATTAATTTGTAAGAACGTGTAGAAGAAACAGAATAATATTATTACTAACATATAAACAGCAAAGCCAACTGGGGTATTGTAGTTTACATATTTAGCAACAAAGACTGCAAATGGCTTTTCACTATCCATAAGTCCTGCAATAAATGACGGAATAGTAAATATTACAGAAGCAAAGATAACAGGCATTACACTAGCACTATTTAGTTTGAATGGAATGTAGTTTTGTCTTGCACCATAAGCAGATAATGTTTGATTAGCATATTGTATTGGTATTCTTCTTTCTGATTTTTCAATAAATACGATTCCAACGATAATTGCTAAATATACTAACACAAAGATTGCAAATTTAACAATTCCTAGAAATAAACTAGCATCTGTATTAACAACAAAAGCTTGGAACGTTTCGATAAACATATTTGGAATACTTGAAATGATACCAGCCATAATTAATAATGAGATACCATTACCAATTCCTTTTTGAGTCATTTGGTCACCCATCCACAATAGGAATGCGGTGCCTGCTGTCAATATGATAGCTATCTTTAAATACACTAATGTTGAACTATTAGGTACGAAAGCAAAGGCCATACCAAAGCCTTGTAAAAAGGCAATAGCAAGTCCAAGATAACGATTAATTTGATTGATTTTTTGTCTACCTGTAGCGCCTTCTTCTTTTAGTTCAGTAAAATATGGAATTATATCCATTTGAAGTATTCCTGTTATAATAGATGCAGAAATATATGGCATAACACCTAGCGAAAAGATTGAAAAATTTGCTAAGGCTCCACCAGATATGGCATCATATAATTCCCATAAATCAAGATCTGAAATAGCACCTTGAGTACCAGGAACCGGAATTGTTTTACCAATTATAAATACAAATAAACATGCTAATGTAAATAATAATCTTTTTCTAATGTCTTTATTTTTTTTGTTAAATAGCAATTTAAGGGTCTTAATCATTTTAGATCACCTCTATTGTGCCACCAACATTTTCAATTTTTTGTTTTGCAGTTTCTGAAAACTTGTTAGCTTTAACAGTTAATTTCTTAGATAACTCACCATTACCTAGTACTTTAACCCCATCTAATTCTTTATTAACAAGTCCGACTTCTTTAAGCAATTCAGTAGTTACAACTGTTCCTTCATCAAATCTTTCTAAGTCAGAAACGTTTACTACTGCGTATACAGTTCTAAAGTTATAATTGTTGAATCCTCTTTTTGATAATCTTCTGTATAGTGGTAATTGTCCACCTTCAAATCCTGGTCTTACTCCGCCACCACTACGAGCGTTTTGTCCTTTATGTCCTTTACCAGCAGTTTTACCAGTTCCAGATCCTGGACCACGACCAATTCTCTTACGATTAGTCTTTTCTAAATTAGTTAATTCATTAAGTTTCATTATCCTAAAATCTCCTCTACTGTCTTTCCTCTTAATTCAGCAACATGAGCAGGTGATTTTTGAAGTTTAAGAGCATTTAATGTTGCTCTAGCCATATTTACTTTAGTGCTAGATCCTAAACTTTTAGATAATACATCTTTAACACCTGCAAGTTCTAGAACATCTCTAACTGGTCCTCCAGCTTTAACTCCAGTACCTTCAGTAGCAGGTTTTAACATTACTCTAACTGCGCCTTCTTTGACGATTATTTCATGAGAAATTGTACGATTATCGATTAATTCAACATTTATTAAATTTTTAGTAGCAGCTTGTGTTGCTTTTTTAACTGCATCTGGCATTTCTTTAGCTTTACCAAGGCCAATACCAACTTTGCCTTTTCTATTACCAACTACAACTGTAGCGGCAAAACGAAATTGACGGCCACCTTTAACAACTTTAGTTACACGATTGATGCAAATAACTTTGTCTTCTAAATCAGTTTTTGGTTTTTCAAATGTTTTTCTTGGACGACGATTGTTATTATTTTTCTTATTATCGTTATTTCTTCTTGCAGGTCTTTCAACTTTCTCTGCAGTTTCAACTTTAGTTGTTTCTTGTGGCTTTTTAATTTCTTCTGTCATAAGTTTTCCTCCTTATTAGAATTCTAATCCATTTTCACGTGCGGCTTCAGCTAATGCTTTTACACGTCCGTGATATAAGTATCCGCCTCTATCGAATACTACTTTTGTAATTTTTGCTTTCTTAGCTCTTTTTGCTATTTCTGCACCGATAAGTTTAGCTGCTTCAACGTTTCCACCATTAGCTATTTTTAATTCTTTTTCTAATGAAGAAGCGCTTACTAGAGTTACTCCTTTTTCATCATCGATTATTTGAGCTGTAATGTTTGCGTTTGATCTAAAAACATTTAATCTAGGTCTATCAGAAGTACCTTCAAGATTTTTTCTGATACGATTATGTCTTTCTAAACGCATTTCATTTCTTGAAACTTTTTTTATCATAAGAATCTCACTCCTCTATTATTTAGATGCTTTCTTTCCTTCTTTATGACGAACGTGTTCACCTTTATAACGGATTCCTTTTCCTTTATATGGTTCAGGTTGTCTTACTTTACGGATATTAGCAGCAAATTCACCAACTACTATTTTATCAGCACCAGATACTTCAATTTCAGTAGCACTAATAGCATTTACAGAAATTCCTTTAGGTATTTCCATTTTTACTGGATGTGAATATCCTGCTTGAATTGTTAATGTATTTCCACTAACAGCAAAACGATATCCAACACCGATTATTTCTAATCCTTTTTTGAAGCCTTCGCTTACGCCAATAATCATATTATTAATATTGGCATTGGTAGTTCCGTGCATTTGATTTGTAAATTTATCTTCTTTTAATTTTTCAACTGTTAATTCAGTACCTTCCACACTTACTTTTATTGTCTTAATAGTATCAAGACTTAGTTCACCTTTAGGCCCTTTAACAGTTACTTTATTATCATTGACATCAACGCTTACACCAGCAGGTATAGTTAATACTCTTTTTCCAATTCTACTCATAAATATTCACCTTACCAAATGTAGGCAATTACTTCACCACCAACATTATTTTTACGAGCTAACTTATCAGTCATAACGCCCTTTGGTGTTGAGATTATAGCAATTCCTAAGCCATTTAGTACACGAGGTAATTCATCTGCACCTGCATATACTCTTAATCCTGGTTTTGAAATTCTCTTTAATCCAGTAATTACTCTTTCTTTATTTTGTCCATATTTTAAAGTTAATGTCAATGTATTATCTTTTACAGTATATTTTTCAACAAAACCTTCTGCGTCAAGAATCTTTGCTATTTCTACCTTCATCTTAGATGTAGGCATGCTAACTTCTTTATTACGCATTTGGTTTGCATTACGAATTCTTGTTAACATATCTGCAATTGGATCTGTCATTATAAATCCCTCCTTCTTAATTATAGGTATTACAAATTATTTTTTTGGTTATTACCAACTTGATTTTTTAACACCAGGTATTTGTCCTTTATATGCTAATTCTCTAAAACAGATACGGCAAATACCAAATTTGCTCATAACAGCATGAGGTCTTCCACAAATGCTGCAACGAGTATATTCTCTAACCTTAAATTTAGGTTTTCTTTGATTTTTGACAATCATTGATTTTTTTGCCATTGTTTCCTCCCTTATTTCCTAAAAGGAATTCCAAGTTCTTTTAATAAATCAAATGCTTCTTCATTTGTCTTAGCAGTAGTAACTATTACAATATCCATTCCTCTTACTTTTTCAACTTCATCAAAATTGATTTCAGGGAATATTAATTGTTCTTTAATACCAATTGTATAGTTTCCTCTTCCATCAAAGCTTTTTGGTGATAATCCTCTAAAATCTCTTACACGTGGTAATGAGATAGAGATTAATTTATCTAAGAATGTATACATGTTTTCTCCTCTTAGAGTAACTTTGCAGCCAATCTTATGACCTTCTCTTACTTTGAATGAAGCGATTGATTTTTTTGCTTTTGTTTCTACAGGCTTTAATCCAGTGATTTTTTCTAGATCAGCAACTGCAGCTTCTAAGTTTTTAGAATTGGCAACTGCATCTCCAACACCCATATTTACAACGACTTTTTCAATTTTAGGAACTAACATGATTGTTTTATAGTTATGTTTTTCCATTAAACTTGGAACAACTTCGTTTCTATATTTTTCTTCTAGGCGGTTCATATCGACGCCCTCCTTCCAAACTAGTCAATCTTTTCATTAGATTTTTTTGAAATTCTAATCTTTTTACCATTTTTATCAAAGTCTATTTTGATTCTTGTAGGCTTTTTAGTTTTTGGATCAACCAACATAACATTTGATGCATGAATTGGTCTTTCAACTTCAACTATTTCGCCAGTTCCATTATTGTTTTTTGGTTTTAAATGTTTCTTAGCAACATTTACGCCTTCAACGATAACTTTATTATCTAATACTTTCGTAATTTTTCCTTCTTTACCTTTATTAGCACCAGAAATAACTACGACTTTATCACCTGTTTTTAATTTCATGAACTAATCCTCCTTAATTAATTACGGACTAAAGAACTTCTTTCGCTAAACTTACTATTTTTGTAAATCCTGCATCTCTTAATTCTCTTGCTACAGGACCCAAAACACGAGTTCCAACAGGACTCTTATCATCTTTAATAATTACGCAAGCGTTATCATCAAATTTGATATAGCTTCCATCTTCTCTTCTTACTCCGAATTTACTCCTAACAACTACGGCTTTAACAACTTTACCTTTTTTAACATTACCATTAGGAGTTGCTTTCTTTACTGTGGCAACAACGATATCACCGATGTTACCAGTTTTTACTTTACTTCCACCAAGAACTCTGATTACTGATACTTCACGAGCTCCACAGTTATCTGCCACTTTTAAACGGCTTTCTTGTTGTACCATACTTTTTCCTCCTCTTCCCTACTAAAGTATGATAGCCTTTTCTATTACTTCAGCTAATTCATATCTTTTAGTTTTAGATAATGGTCTAGTTGCTACTAAACGAACTTTGTCACCAACCTTAGCTTGATTTTGTTCGTCATGAGCTGCATATTTCTTAGAATATTTAATTCTTTTCTTGTATATTGGGTCTTTCTTGTAAGTTTCAACTTTAACAGTGATAGTTTTATCTGCTTTGTCACTTACGACAACGCCAATTAATTCACGTTTAATATTTTCATTCATTTTTGACGTCCTCCTTACCCTTCTATTTCTCTTTCTTTAAGAATAGTTTTAAGTCTTGCAACAGTCTTTCTTAATTCTCTAATTCTACTTGCGTTTTCTAGAGAACCTGTAGCTTGTTTCATTCTTAAATTGAATAATTCTTCTTTAGATTCAGCAATCTTTTTATTAATTTCTTCAGTGGATAATTTTCTAATTTCATTAGTTTTCATTATTTTTCACCACTTTCTTTTTTTACAAATTTTGTTTTAATTGGTAATTTATGTGAAGCTAATCTCAATGCTTCTCTAGCAACGTCTTCAGTTACTTCTCCAATTTCAAACATAATTTTTCCTTCTTTAACAACTGCTACCCATACTTCTGGATTTCCTTTACCTTTACCTTGTCTTGTTTCTAATGGTTTCTTAGTTAAAGATAAGTTAGGGAAAATATTAATCCATACTCTTCCGCCACGTTTCATATATCTTGTCATAGCAACTCTGGCAGCTTCGATTTGTTGTGAAGTTATCCAAGCACCTTCTTGTGCCATTAATCCGTACTCACCAAAATGTAATTCTGTATTGCCTTTTGATTTTCCTTCATATTTTAAACGGAAAGTTTTTCTATGCTTTGTTCTTTTTGGCATTAACATGAGAATTACCTCCCTTATCTTCTAGGATTTCTCCTTTATATATCCATACTTTAACACCAATCTTACCAAAAGTAGTGTCTGCTTCTGATGTAGCATAATCGATGTTAGCTCTTAATGTATGTAATGGAGTTGTTCCTTCTGAATATCCTTCGCCACGAGCGATATCAGCACCGCCTAAACGACCAGATACTAATGTTTTAACTCCTTTTGCTCCAGCTTTCATTGTGTTTCTAATTGCTTTCTTTTGAGCAACTCTGAATGATACACGGTTTTCAATACTATGAGCAATATTATCAGCAACTAGTTGAGCAACTAAATCAGGATTTTTAACTTCAACAACTGAGATAGTTACGTTTTCGCCAACTAATTTTGAAACTTCTTTTTTAACGTTTTCAATTTCAGTACCACTTTGTCCGATTATTAATCCTGGACGACTTGCATTAATAAATACTTCTGTTCTCTTTGAATTTCTTTCAATAACGACATTAGAAATACCAGCATTTTTGAATTTCTTTAATAAATATTTACGAATTTTGTTATCATTAAGTAAATATTTAGCAAAGTCTTTATTATCTGCATACCATTTTGATTCCCAATCTTTATTGATACCGATTCTAAGTCCGACTGGACTAACCTTTTGTCCCACTTCGGTTCCTCCTTTACTTATTTTCTCTCACTTACAATTACTGTAATGTGACTTGTTTTATGATCATTTCTTCCAACATGTCCACGTGAATCCATTTTTGCTCTTTTCATAACAATTCCTTCATCAACGTAACATTCTTTTACGAATAAATTTTCTTCTTTTAAACTTAAATTATTTACAGCATTACTTGTAGCTGATTTTAAAACTTTTTCAATAACTCTAGCAGCTTTTTGAGGTTGATTTCTAAGGATAGCATAAGCTTCACTTACATTCTTTCCTCTAATTAAATCAATTATTAATCTAGTCTTAAGTGGAGCTATTCTTATAGTTTTAGCTACTGCTTTAGCTTCTTTATTTTCCATCATAGTCCTCCTTATAATAAGTTACTATTTTTCCTTGTTAGCGCCGTGTCCACCAAATTTACGAGTTAGGGAAAATTCGCCTAATTTATGTCCTACCATGTCTTCAGTAACATAAACTGGGATAAATTCTTTACCATTGTGTACTGCAAATGTGTGTCCAATAAAATCAGGATAAATGGTTGAACGACGAGACCAAGTTTTAATAACTTCTTTTTTTCCTGTTTCATTAAGTGTTTGAACTTTTTTTAATAGTCTATCAAAGACATAAGGTCCTTTTTTTAAACTTCTTGCCATTATTTTATCATCCTTTCTTTATTATTTCTTACGACGAGTCACAATATATTTGTTACTTTCTTTTTTGTTCTTTCTAGTTTTCTTTCCTAGAGCTGGTTTACCCCATGGAGTCATTGGTCCACTTCTACCTACTGGAGCACGACCTTCACCACCACCATGTGGGTGATCATTAGGGTTCATAACAGAACCACGAACTGTTGGTCTGAATCCTTTATATCTAGTTCTTCCAGCTTTACCTACTTTAACTAGTGAATAGTCTTCATTGCCAACTACACCGATTGTTGCACGGCAAGTTCCTAATATTTTTCTTGTTTCACCACTTGCTAATCTGATTAAAACATATTTGTCTTCTCTACCTAAGATTTGTGCACTATTTCCAGCACTTCTTGCAAGTTGACCACCTTTTCCAGGCTTTAATTCAATGTTGTGAATAACAGTACCTACTGGAATGTTTGCAATTGGCATTGTATTACCAACTTTAATATCAGCATTTTCTCCAGATTCTACGATATCACCAACATGTAAATCTTTTGGTGCTAGAATATATGCTTTTTCACCATCTTTATAAGTGATCAAAGCAATATTTGCACTTCTATTTGGATCGTATTCAATGCTACTTACAATAGCTGTTACGCCATCTTTATTTCTTTTGAAATCAACTAAACGGTATTTTCTTTTCACTCCGCCGCCACGGTGTCTAACTGTAATTTTACCTTGGTTATTTCTTCCATCTGTTTTCTTTTTAGTAATTACTAGACTTTTTTCAGGAGTTGTTTTTGTTATTTCATCACTCTTTAAGACACTTCTTTGACGAGTTCCGTTTGTTGTTGGTTTATATACTCTTATTGCCATTATAATTTCCTCCTATTTTAGTCAAAATTAATTGAATTACCTTCTGCTAATTTAACAATAGCTTTTTTGTATTTATTAGTCATACCACTATATTTTCCAACTCTTCTTTTCTTTGGATGAGAGTTTGTAGTATTAATACTAACAACTTTAACATTGAAGATACTTTCAATTGCTTGTTTGATTTCAGTTTTATTTGCTTTAGGACTAACTTTAAAAGCATATTTGTTTTCGTTAGCCATTAAAGCTGATTTTTCAGTAATAATTGGTGCATAAATAATATCATAATTCTTATTCATTAGTTAGCACCTCCTCTAAAGTCTTTAATGCATCTTCAGTGATTACCATATTATCTGAGTTTAATACATCATAAGTATTAACTTCACTTGGTAATACAACTTTTACATTTCCTAAATTTCTAGAAGATAAGCAAATATTTTCATCTAATTCATTGATTACTAATAATACTTTATTGTTAGTTAGTTCTAATGAATTTAATAAGTTAACCATTTCTTTAGTCTTATTAGTTTCAAATTTGATGTTCTCTAATACAACTAATTCCTTATCAATTACTTTATATGATAAAGCACTCTTTAATGCTAATCTTCTTTCTTTTCTATTTTGTTTCTTTGAATAATCTCTTGGTTTTGGTCCAAAGGCAATTCCACCTTTACGCCATTGAACTGCTCTAATACTACCTTGTCTAGCATTACCAGTTCCTTTTTGTCTCCAAGGCTTTCTTCCGCCACCAGATACTTCTGATCTAGTTTTAGTAGAATGTGTTCCTTGTCTTGAATTAGCCATAGCTAATACGATTGCGTCGTGTAATACGACATCATTTGGTTCTATTCCAAAAACGTTATCATTTAATTTAATATCTTTAACCTTTTCACCTTTTAGGTTTTTTAGTTCTAATTTAGACATAATATCCTCCTTTTCTCATCACAATAATTTTCTTTAGTAAATATTATAACTATTCAGTTACTGTTTCGTCTTGTGATGATTCTTCATTAGTTTCTTCAGTTGTTTCGTTAGTAACTTCTTCAGTTGTTTCTTCAGCTACTTCAGAAGCTGTTTCTTCAACTGGTGCTTCGGTTTCATCAATATAAGTTATTAATTCAACTGGAGTGTTAATCTTACCAGTATGTTTTACTGAAGATTTAATTAAAACTAATGATTTTTTAGGTCCAGGGACATTTCCTTTAACTAAGATAACGTTATTTTCTGTATCGATTTGTACTATTTCTAGGTTTTGAATTGTTACTTGTTCATTACCCATATGTCCAGGCATTT
>CAMOMI010000008.1 GCA_946619755.1 uncultured Clostridia bacterium | reverse complement strand
TTAAAAGAATTCTTTTTATAATTTAAAAGTGCTATAATATTTAAAGAAAGTGAGTGATAAAAATGAAAAATATTATTGTTGGCCAATCAGGAGGTCCTACAGCAGTCATCAATTCAAGCATTGGTGGCGTATATAAAAAAGCCAAAGAATTAGGAATAAATAAAGTATATGGAATGGTTCATGGCATTGAAGGCTTTTTAAATGAAAACATAATTGATTTAGATGAATACTTAAATAAGCCAGAAAACTATGAATTATTAAAAAGAACGCCAGCAGCTTTTCTAGGTTCTTGTAGATATAAATTACCTTCCATTGAAGGTAATAAAGATATCTATGAAAAAATATTTTCTATCCTTAAAAAATATGAAATAGATGCATTGTTTTACGCTGGTGGAAATGATTCAATGGATACAATTAAAATGTTATCAGATTATGCAAAAGAACACAATAAACCTCAAAAATTTATGGGTATTCCTAAAACCATTGATAATGATTTACCAATAACTGATCATTGTCCAGGATACGGTTCAGCAGCAAAATACATAGCCACAAGTTTAAAAGAAATAATTAGAGATAATTCATCATTCGATGTAACAAGACAAACAGTTTGTATCGTAGAAATTATGGGAAGACATGCTGGATGGTTAACCGCTGCTGCCGCTCTAGCCAAAGATGATAACTGTGAAGGTGTTGATGCCATATATCTACCAGAAGTTGATTTTAATTTAAAAGCATTCATTGATAATATTAAAAAATTAGCAAAAGAAAAAGCAAGTATCGTAATTGCTGTATCAGAAGGAATAAAAACAAGTGATGGTAAATTCGTTTGTGAACTTGGTGATAAAGAAAGAAAAATAGATGCCTTTGGTCACAAACAATTATCAGGTTGTGCCACAACTCTAGCCGATATTGTTGCCAAAGAAACCGGCTTAAAAACAAGAGCCATTGAATTCTCGACTCTTCAAAGATCTGCTTCTCACCTTGCTTCATTAACAGATATAAAAGAAGCAGAAACAGTTGGAATGAAAGCTGTTGAAGAAGCAAATAACGGAAAAACTGGTATGATGATTACTATAGAAAGGAAAAAAGGAAAAAATTATCAAAGTATAACTAATATCTATGACATTCATAATATTGCTAACGTTGAGAAAAAAGTTCCATTAGATTGGATAGATATTAAAAATAATCAAATGAAAAAAGAGTTCTTAGATTATGCAAGGCCATTAATCCAAGGCGAATTATTACCAATATTTAAAAATGGTGTACCAACACATCTAGTAAGAAAATAATACATATAATATATTGAATATTGATATTTTATCTCATTCGTGATTTAATAATTATAAGGAGGAATAAAATGCATTATCTAACAATTATTTTAATTGCCGCAGTCATTCTATTACTAGCAAAATATGTATTTCATGTTAATGCCAAAAGACTAATTGAATTATTAATTAATAGTTTAATAGGAATAATTGTATTGTGGTTATTAAACAAATTTGGTGGTTCTCTAGGTATATCTATTCCAATTAATTTTATCACTGCCATTGTCGTAGGTATATTAGGATTCCCAGGAGTAATTATTCTACTACTTTTGAATTTAATCGGTATAATTTAAAATAATGCTTAAAGCATTATTTTTTTTATTTTATATGTTATAATTAATTATGGAGATGAAAAAATGAAAATACCATTTAAATCTGGGAATATCTTAATTCCTAAAAAAAACATTAACATGCATAAATGGAGTGTCGTTGCATGTGACCAGTATACTTCAGAACCAGATTACTGGGAAGAAGTAAAAAAAATTGTAGGAAATGAACCATCCACTTTAAATCTTACACTACCAGAAATTTATCTAGAAGAATCTGATGTTGAAGAAAGAATAAAAAAAATTAATGTTTCAATGAAAGAAATGTTAGAAAACAATATCTTTGATGAATATACCGATTCAATGATATACATTGAAAGAACACAGAATGATGGTAAAGTTCGTGAAGGACTTATCGGTATCGTCGATTTAGAAGATTACTCTTACGAAAAAGGTTCACAAACATTAATAAGAGCAACTGAAAAAACTGTTATAGAAAGAATTCCTCCAAGAATGAAAGTAAGAGAGAATGCTCTACTTGAATTACCACATATTATGATTTTAATTGATGATGAAAAAAAAGATATTATTGAGTCATTAAAAAATAAAGTTACAGATAACGATTTAGTATATAATTTTGACCTAATGCAAAAAGGTGGACATATTAAAGGATATAATTTAAATAAAAACATAATCGAAGAAATTAACACTAAACTTGAAAAATTAGCTGACAAAGATTATTTTGAAAAAAAATATAATGTATCTAATAAAGGAATTCTATTATTTGCTATGGGCGATGGTAATCACTCATTAGCTACAGCCAAAGCATGTTATGAAAAATTAAAAAGCACAATGAGCGAAACAGAATATTTAAATCATCCTGCAAGATATGCCTTAGTTGAACTAGTTAACTTACATAGTCCTGCCTTAGAATTTGAAGCAATTCACCGTGTATTATTTGATGTCGATGTAAAAGATTTACTTGATAACTTATACAATTACTATGACATTAATGAAGATGGACATGGACAAAAAATAGAATTAATAACTAAAGATTTTGATAAAACATTATATATTAGTAATCCTAAATCTAACATTGCTGTTGGATCAATACAAATATTTTTAGATGAATATTTAAAAAATCATAAAGGAAAAATTGATTACATCCATGGTGACAATGTTACTAAAGAATTAGGCTCAAAAGAAAATAACATTGGTATAATTTTTGAACCAATGGCAAAAGAAGAATTATTTAAAACAGTTATCTTAGATGGTGCCCTACCAAGAAAAACATTTTCGATGGGACATAGTCATGATAAAAGATTTTATTTAGAAGCAAGAAAAATAAAATAGCATTATGCTATTTTATTTTATTATTAATATTTTTCCAACTGATAAAACATCATCTACTAAACTATTCAATTTTTTAAGTTCATCTACCGTTGTATTAAATTCTCTAGCAATACTATACAAAGTATCTCCTGCCTTAACAACATAAGTTGTATCTTCAATTAAAGGAATAATCAATTTTTGTCCAATAGATAACATATTATTAGTAAGATTATTAGCATCTTTTAATTTATCTACAGTCGTATCAAACTTTTTAGCAATACTATATAGTGTATCTCCTGAACTTACTGTATATGAACTAGCTAAAGATAATCCACTAGGTACATTAAGTAATTGACCTATTGCTAAATTATCATTTTTTAAATTATTAATAGCCTTTAATTCTTTTAAACTAATTCCATATTTATTAGCAATTGAATACAAAGTATCTCCTTTTTTCACTTGATATAATTCAGTTTCACCTGGTTCAATAGTCAGAACTGGTACTTTAAGTATTTGACCTATTGACAAAGAATTACCAGTTAGATTATTAATTTTTTTGAGTTCATCAACACTCGTATCCAATTTTTTAGCTATTCCATATAAAGTATCACCTTTCATAACTTTATAAGTATCTGTAATAACCATATTAGGATCATTATAAGGAATATTTTTATACTCTAACACTGCTTTAATAACAGATTCAGCTAATTGTTTATAATTATCTTTCAAAAACTTTAAGTCATCATTATTATCAATAAATCCATATTCAATAATTAATGGTTCAGTTCTTCCAGTATCTCTTAACATATAATAATAATCTTTTGTTGGATCACTTGGTAATCTTCTTTGATATACTCTTCTAGTATTTTGCCCAGTATTACCAATACTACTTAATATATCGTTAGCTAGTTTAGAACTATTTCTAAGGGCATATATTACTTCAGCGCCATCGCCACCACCCGCATTCAAGTGATTAGAAATAACTATTACATTTGGATTATTTCCAAAATAAGATAATACCTTATTAACCCTATCAGAAGGATTTAAAGTAATATCACTTTCTCTAGTTATATATACTGGGATACCTAATTCTTTAAACCTATCATACATATACTTACTAATAAGCAAATTATATTCCTTTTCTAATAAATCACTACCTCTAGCCCCACTATCTATTCCACCATGACCTGGATCTATAATTATACCATCTAATACATTATTCATAAATTATCACCTAATAAATTATATGAAAAAAAAATATATGTGTGCCTAAATATCAATCCACATATAACCTATTAAAAAGAAGACCCAACAAGAGTCTATCCCATTATATTATCAATGACATTCTCATATTTTGATATAAAATTTAGTAATGCTACTTTAATCTTATCTATTGACTCATCAATTGACTCTGAAGAAGTAAAATCTAAATAAACTTTCTGTTTAATTTTCTCATTATTTAAATATGCTTGTAACCCATCTTTTGTTATATTAATAGATTTAAAATTAGCTAACTGCTGTTCACTAACATTATCTTCAATATGTAAAACTATTGATCCATTTAATTGTCTTCCTAAAATTTTTGAATTGTCAAAAACGATTTCAAAATGAACACCATTATGCTTTTCATTACTCCAATTTGTTTTATACATTTGAATATAATTTCCAGATTTATAGCATTTATATTGTTTGTCCAAAGCATTAGTGCAATATATTATTTCATCACATATCTTGTTAAATAATATTTTATTTTTACTATTATATTCATCCTCAATTGCATTAAATTTATCTATTTGTTTAATATAAAACTTCAAACTATCTGTTATCTCTATTTCTTGATTTTTAATAAATCTACCTCCACTAAATATAAACTCATTTAAGTATTTATATTTATTATAATCTATATAATCTTCTTTTTTAATTGTATTTAATTCATTAATAAACTTATCATATGTAACAATATTAAAATGATCATTTATTGGTTTTGATTTATTATAATTAGGTTTTAAATATATATAAATTACTTCATTATTATCTTTAGTTTCATTTATATATGTAAAATATTCATTAGTTTGATCATCATGTTCTAATGAATCTATCTTATTTTCAATTACAATCCATAATCCATTATATTTTAATACAATATCCATTCTCTTTTGATTGTTAGTAACTAATTCAGTATATGAATCCTCAAATATATAATCATCTAAATTAAGATTACTACCAGCTAATTTAATTAATAATTGCAATGGTTTATTACCTATTCCATTAATTTTTGGATTTAATATAAAATCTAGCCATTTAGATATAAGAACTTCTTTAGGAGGAATTATATCAAAGAAATCAAATTTTCTTTCCGAAATATCAATCTTACTAAATTCTTCTTTAAATGCCTCATCTATCATATATAACCACCATTTTAATTATACAACACAATTAGTTATTATGCAAAACGAGATAATATCATTATATATTAGTGTATTACTTTTTTCTAAATAATGATATAATTAAACTAATAAAGGAGTATGTAGTAAATGAATAGTGAAGAAAAAATTAGAGAACTAACAGAAAGAGTTGAAAAATTAGAAAAAGCCGAAAATAAAAGAATCATAAAAAAACGCATTGAAATTATCTTTAGTTTAATTAAAATATTAATTATTATTGTATTAGCAATAATGATATATAACTATATCAAACCATATAAAGAAAAAATAGATAATATTAATGAAAAAGTAAACACCGTAGAAAACTATATTGATAACAAATTAAATGGTCTAAATAGCTTTTTTAAATAAAATAATCATAATAGATTATTTTTTTATTATTAATAATTAAAATAAAAAACTCATTATCATATTATATAAAATATAATAAAGAGTTTTTTTCTATTACTTAATAACTATTGAATTAACAATTCCTTCACGATAATTATTACAATTATCTGGTGCATCAGTTTGAATTTCATATTCTAATAAATAAACTTTATTACCTATCGTAGTAGCATAATAATAACTATTACCAAAGGCATTATTATATGAAAACCAATACCAATCATTACTATTAACAACTTTTTTAGAAACATCTGAAGGACTATAATTAACATTATAATCATGTAGTTGATTAATTAAATTATTTGCATCACTATATCCAGTAGGAATATGTAAATTAACCCTACAGTCATCAAATACTCCATTATTAGATGCAAAAACATAGCTATAACTATAATCTGTTGATTCATCTTCAAAATCACTTGGGATATTAATTGATACATTATTCTTTAAATTTACCGAAGTATCAAATAATAATGTTCCATTATATGTTGCATCATTAGTTTCAATTATATCATTTATTTCAGATGGCAAATTTAACATTGGTTTCAAAAATGAATTAAAGATTACATTTCCAACTCCAAAAAATGATAAAATTATTAAGCATAATACAACTATAATTATTTCAACTAAAAAGCCTAATATAATATTTCCAACACTAGTACCACCATATTTAGAACATAAAAGAACTAATCCAGCCTGACCAGCTGTCGGATTTTTCTTTTTTAATGTATTTATCCTTTTTTTAGAAATAGATAAATAAAACTTATTAAATGTAAAACATAAAATAATGTTAACAACCAATATCAAATAAGGAATATTAAATATATTATATATTATTATTTCTAAAATAAATAATAAAATTCCATACCAAAACATTTTCCTATATAATAGATAAAATACTCCGAAAAGCAAAGCAGAAACATTAATACTATTTGTTGATATTTTATCATAATTATTACCAACAAAAGTACTTAATAATTCTTTATCGTCTATTTCAAATGATTTATCAAAATTATTATTAGGTTGCATCTTTATATTATTAGTTTGATTATCATCATTATCAGTATTATTTTGATAATTAACGCTATCAATAATATTCATTAAATCATAATTAGCATTAACCTGTGATATATTGTTTACATTACTAGATGAAATTCCTTGATTATTTATATTACCATTATTTGATGGCATCATATTATTAGTAACTTGACTACCATTATCAAATATTCCATTATTAATAGTTTGAGAATTACCATTAAACTGCGGATTTAAATTTGTATTAACATTATTATTAACATATTCAAAACCAGTATTAACATTATTCCCATTCGTAGGAATTGCATTGCCATTAAAAGGAATTTGTTGATTATTATTAGCTGAATTAATATTATTATTATTATTCATTTTTTCCTCCAAAATTTATTTATTATCCTTATCAAGTAATTTCTTAAAATCTAAATACATAGCTACATCATCAATATTTAATCCAGAATTGATAATATTTTCATAATCAATTAAATTGTTTATATCGCTAATTGTCCTATCTATATTATCATCAAGTAAATTATCAATAGTAAGCTTAATACGACCTAAATTATATTTATCGACAATTAATTGTTTCATTTGCTTCTCATCAAGTAAAGCAACATTATTAAGTAAAGTAAAATCATTATTATTAACATAATTTTTTAATTCATTAAAATTATCATTAATAATATTAATACTTTGATTTTCGTCAAGTTCGCAAGTTTTAGACACAAAATATAAATAATTGGAACTTATCAATCTTAATACTTCAATAATTGTACTATCTTGTGTTAATTTTTCAAATACCAAATCATTAAAACATGCCTTATCAAATTCATCATAATTTTTAGTTATATCAGTTAAAATTTTTTTATACTCAAATAACCACTTATCATCGTTTTTCTTTTTTCCAAACAATGGTTTTCTATTACGTTTAGCATTTAATTTTTTTAAAGAAGTTTCCTCTTTATTAATTTCTTTTAAAGCATTATTTTTCGAATTCTTAAGTTCAATCTTTTTATCAAGCTTATCTTTCATATCTGATAATAAATACTTATATTTAATTAAAATGTTATATTCATTTAATACTTTATTAAGATCTAAAAGATTATTATATGTATAACTGTTTTCTTCAAAATAAGTATCACGTTTCTTTAAAATCTCTGCTTCTTTAAAATCACTTACAGAGTATTCTCCACTTACAAACTTTTGAAATTCTAAATAAATATCATTTCCCTTAAGTGCTTTAATTTCATCACTTAACTTTACTCGCATATCACTTATTTCAGAGTCTTTATGATTTTTTAAAAACTCTAAATGTCTTGTTTCATAATACTTATTAATCTTCTTTTCGTTTCTTAAATAAATACTCTTAAAATTAATTTCAATTGTTCTGATAATATCTGAATTTTTCCAGTACAACTCTTCAAAACATAATTTTAATTCTTCATTACTAGCATTACTTAATATTTTTTCCATATAATCTCTAGCATAATTATTAAAATCGAAATCTTCTTTAGTTAAAACTATTTCTACCTTTTTAAAAGAATCTAGTATCTTTTTTATACAAGCATTAACACTCTCTAAATCTTCTTTATAATAACGATGTAATTGATATAAATAATAATCTAAATGCATTTTTTCATAAGCAGTATTATAATTATTCCATTCATTAATAATATTACATTTTTCAAGTTGTTTTTCTAATTCTTCTATCTTATCATTAGCTTTTAAATTATTGAATTTACTTAATCTATTTTCAATTTCTTGTCGAACAATTGACAATCTTTCATTATCATTTTTTTCTTCATCTAATATACAATCAAGTTTTCTTTTACGATTATACTTAGTATTTACCGGAAGAATATCAATAACATTCTTAAACTCAGTATATTTACTATTTAATTCATCTATCATTTATTATCCTCTTCCTCTATCTTTTTCTTTTCATTATCTAAAAACTCTAGATGTTCTAAAATCAAACGATAAATTTGCAATAGATCTTGATTGTTAATTTCCTTTAATTTTTCTTCCATAAATACCTCACTTTACTATTATATATCTTACAACTTCGCCTATTAAAGTACCATTATCATATAAT
Organism: uncultured Clostridia bacterium; assembly: GCA_946619755.1. Lineage (GTDB taxonomy): Bacteria > Bacillota_I > Bacilli_A > RF39 > UBA660 > RUG705. The sequence continues at coordinate 24,154 of CAMOMI010000008.1, read as the reverse complement.
CTAAATGATAATCTATATGTTCCAGTTAATAATTCAGATTTAAATGGAATGCTAAATACATTAGTTGCCGAAGGAGAACTTGTAAGCATATATTCAAATCTGTTTCCAGATGATGTCAACTCATTTTCAGAAAAATCTTGAAAGTCAACCAATTCATAATTAGTATCATATACTTCGTCATATTTACGGCGAAACATCGCTATTCTTATATTTGGATTATTAAGTAATGAAGTATAGCCAATATTAAATTTTAACATTTTAGTGTTTCCAGATGAATCATAGATAACACTGTCATCATCTATTTCAGGTTTTAACCCATACGTACTATTAATAATAGTTATCGGAACATTTGCTATATCTGGTGTACCAGAACTATAATAAATACCATCGGGAGAAGCAAATGCTTCAAAGACAAAAGTATAATCTCCTGTTGCTAAACTAGCATTCTCTGTATTAAAGATAATCCATTTTCTAGCATTACCAACTTTATCGGTTAATTTAATATGAGTATACCCAGCAATATCAGGATAATATTTTACACCATCCATTAGGAAATAAGCACCGGTTAAGTCTGTTCCAGACACTAAATTACCATCACCATTTTTAAGATATATTTGAACACCTAATTTAGAATCAAAATATTGTGTATCAGTAATTAATGTGCCACTTAATGTTGAACTTTGATAATTAATTGAAACATCAAATGTATCATTATAACCAATATATAATGGATTTAAATCTGGTGTAGGTGTAATTTCAATTTGTGAATCTTGATTAGCATACAAATTATAAACAAGTTGATCATGTTGAACACCCAAAACAGATATAATTGATTCTTCATTATTATCTCTAATTTCTATAAGAAGCGAATTATTTAAATGATCTTCTTGAATATTAGTATCAGAAAAATCAACAATAAAGATAAACTCTTCACTACTATCAGTTCCATCATAATATTGTGTATTTTTAAGTGCATCATCATAATTACTATTATTGCTTTTACTACCCATTCTAGTAAACATCGACAAACTATATGATGCTTCACCCTGAAGATTATATTCAGCTTGCGCAGCTGTAACATCACTTGCTGTAATAACATGATAATAATATTCAGGCACCCCATGAACAAAATCTAACATTGTAATTTTTGTTCCAACAGGTAACACATATGAAGAAGTTAGAACACGATGATAACCAGGTTTGTAAACGTTTGTGCCACTACCATATAATGCATAATAAGCACTAAATTTACTTTTAGTTGTCAAATTAGTTGTCGTTGACATAAATAGTTCATATTTATCACCAGGAGTCATTGCTCCTTCATATTCCGTAGTTTGGAATAATTCTGTTGACATATGTACATTGACGACTAGACGTTTTACTTCATTATGAATAGCACTTTCTTTAGTAATTGTCATAACAGATATTCTAACTGTACCTAAATCTTTTTTCTCAGAAATATTTTTTGAATGGTGTAGATAGAATAACAATGTTTGACTCTCAGTTGTGTTTTCACCTTCATAATAAGTTACTCCACCAATACTAGGTTCACGAGTATAAAAAGATGTTTTACCAGATGTTAACCAACCAGTATTAGAAGCTTCAATTGATAAGCCAAATTTTGTGTTAGCATCAGTTTCACTACTTGCTATTCTAGGGATTTCACTTTTATCGACAAGTGATATTCCAGGAGCAATATCAACAGATTCAAAACTTAATATTTGTAAAGAGGTATTTGGTTCTGATAATTCCAAGAAAGTTGTTTCAACTGTACCTAATGTTGAATACTTAGATGCAATTAAATCAATATTATATTCAATTACGTTTTCTCCAACGAACCACATATAATATGAACCTACTTCAGGAGTTGGTACAACATATTTAACTTCATTAATTGCTGTTTCATCATTAATAAAATTACTATAAAAGCCATTTACTTTAATATCATGATTTTTCGTATGTAATCCTTTTACATAACTTCCTTTAGGAAAAGTTCCAGACCAATCTAATGTGTCTCCTGGATTATATTGTTTATCATATAGACCTGTATTAACATTACCATCATTATCATAATTAAAAATACCCAAAAATGACATTCCATGAACTTCGGCGCAATCATTAGCTTGCTGATCAGTAGCAACATTGACGTTTTCTCCAGTGAAAATATAAACACGATTATCAACATTTTTTGTTAATGTATTGTTATCTTCATCTATTGTTACCGCAGCAATATTGCCATTAGCATCTTTACTATTAAATTCTTTTAATAAGTTTGTACCAGTAACAAAATATATTGAAGTATTATTTTGAAGCGTTAATGAATCAACCCTGCTTATAGCAAACGATGTTTTATTATATTCATTTGCTCTATCGATTGCTCCTTTAAGTAATATATTAGTATTATCCAAAGTTGCATATGTAACACGTTGAATAGATACATTACGCGCAGGATTATTGGAATTACCATAATTTCTAATCGTTAAATAACTATCACCACTTGCTGTTGATGCATTACCACCACCAAAGAAAGAACCATCAATATCAAAATTTGTATATGTATCAGCATCAATCGTAATATTTACACCTTCAGTAACACTTATGAATGACCAGTCATATATTTCAGATCCACTAGCATTAGCTTCCCCGCCACCAAAAATATGACCTTTAATATATATATCATCTTGTTTTAATTCATTTGAAGTTATGGCCGTTTTTCCAATATTTACAATAGTATTACCATAAATAACAGATGTATTAGCACCGCCATAAACGTTTCCATAAATAGTACCACCAACAATATTAACATTACTTGTTGAATTCTTATTTGATTCAACTCCAGTAAATGCTTGGTTACCGCCACCAAATACGCAACCTGAAGTTGGTGAAACCGAAGAACTAGTTCCAATAACCGAATCACCATCAACGGTTATATTGGTATTTCCTTCAAGCGTTGCTGTACTACCATTACCGCCAGCATAAGCACTGCCTTTAATTGTTGCATCAGTAATTGTTACTTCAGAAGAACCTTTTACAACGCCAAAGTTTCCACCACCATAAACATTTGTATTAATAGTACCACCATTGATATCTACCAAAGTATCTCCAGTACATTGAGCTAAATTTCCTCCACCAAAGATATTACCAATTGTACCATTATTAACAATAACATTAGTATCACCTACTTCAGCTTTATTTCCACCACCATATATATTATTAATTACTGAAGAAGTATTATTAACAATTATTTCAGTTTCTAAAACTTTTCCATTGTTATTAGAACCACCATATATATCTGTAGCAGTTCCACTCGTAATTGTTACATGTGATTCAGATAAGCCTGCACTATTACCGCCACCAAAAATAGTTGTGCAAGTACCACCAGTCACTGTAATATTTGAAATATCACCATTAGCTTGGTTACCACCACCATATAAGGTTGTAATTGTACCACCAGCAATATTAACATTAGCTGTTAAAGTGTTACCACCAGCATTATTGCCTCCAAAAACACTTGTAGTTGTTCCATTATTATAATTAATATTTGAAGTTGTAACCGTTCCAGTAGAATTAGAACCACCAAACATATTACCAACTGTTACACCATTTTCAGTTATATTTGAAGTTGTAACACTAGCGTTATTTCCACCACCAAATACGTTAGCAATTGAAGAATTTGCTGAATTTAAAGTTATATTAGTTGTAACAGTATCAACTTGATTTCCACCACCATACACACTAGATAAAACTGTTGCATCTCCTTCTACTAAAACATTAGTAACAGAACATGTTCCACCTTCATTATTTCCACCATATACGTTTCCTACACTACCATGTCTAATCTTAACATCAGTACTTGATACATCACCCAAGCTATTTGAACCGCCATATAAGTTCGTAACAGTAGCGCCATCTTGATATACATGAGTATTCGTAACACTAGATTTATTACCGCCACCATACACACTACCAATAACTCCACCATTTAAATATACATAATTTGCTTCAGTGTGTACCCCAGCTTGGTCATTTCCACCAAAAACTGATGTCATATCACCACCATTAATTGTCGTAGTAATACCACCAACAACTTTAGGAGTATAAGTATCGTTTCCTTGACCGCCGCCAAAGACACTACCAGTAATAACACCAGCATTAACTGTAACACTAGTACTATATTGTGAAGTTGTTGTTTCCTCATCAAGAGCATTTACTGTTCCAAATGCTGAACCGCCATAGACATTTCCTTTAATTTTTAAATCAGTTGTCGTATTGTCGCCAATTTTTACACTAACATTATCAGAAACGTAAGTTCCTTCATTATCTTCGTCGACATATCCACCCTTGCCACCACCATAAACGGATTGTTTTACTTCACCATTTATAACATTGACAAAAACATCACCATATACTCTACCTTCGGAATTAGCGCCACCATAAATGCTACCATTAACTGTTCCACCTAACATATCAATATTAATTTTTGAAAGAGCAATCGCATTATTAGTGTTATTACCTGCTCCGTTACTATTACCAGCTCCAAAAACAGAACCAGAAATTGTACCACCAAGAATTTTAATATTAGTACGAGCGTTATATTCACTTTCATCATGAACTAAGTTACCAGGTTCAACAACTGGTGGGTGCATTATCTCATACACTATGTCGGTTAATTTATCATCAGATTCACCAATAATATATGGATCACTTTGAGTACCTGTACCAGAAACAATTGTTACATTATCTTTTAAATAGAAAGAAGGATATACAGCATTAGTATTGTAATAGTTATTAGCATCATTATCATTATTTGTATAATAAATATCTCTAAGCGCAAGGGCATTATTAGCATTTATAATAAAATTACGATTAACAACATGATAATAACGATTCATTGTATAAGTGTATCCTGACCAAATACCACCAGTTCTATTTACTTGATAAGTTTTAGTAACATTATAAACATCTGTCGAAGGTGTAATAGTCCAAGCATTCGTCATACCACTCATCCAGTTATTATCAGTACAACTTGATGTATAACTACCTAGATTTGTACCTAAACAGGTAGTATCTTTATTAGCAAAACCATAATCTGATGGATAGAATAAACCAACTTTAAATGATGCTGAACTTAAAGAAGAACCATTGCTTGTTTGATTAACACCGGTTAAATAGTTAACTACACCATTACCTCTTTCTGCTGTATAAAATTGACTTGCCGTTTGATCAATACCATTAGTTGCCCCAAGACCCCAAGTAACTTCTTCAATGTAATTTTTATAAGTATTATTTAAGCCATTATAGTATGTTGTATTTAAGTAATTATAAAGATTAGATGTTGCATTATCATTTTTAACATAAAAATTATAATAATTTTTGTAATAGTTAGTATAATTATAAGTATTATCTTCAAAAATTCCTTCGCTTGTTTCAGTAGAAGTATTTGTCTGAACAGTACTAGAATTTGTATCACCCCAAGCACGATTACCTAAAGAAGTATTTTTAATAATACGCACCAAATTTTTATTACCATTATTTGTACTTACATTATTAAACAAACCAACAATTCGATAAATTTCGCCATTAAATTGAATATAGTTATCAGGATTAGAGCCAAAATAACGAATATTATTGTCAGTAGTTGCATCTTCATATACTCCAGAATTAGTAACAGCTGATCCGCTAGTACCAACTGCACTTCCTCCAACTGCTCCAAAATTTCCGCCGCCATAAACATTACCTTTTATTTTGGCACCTCTGTCGATAATTACATTTGAGTTATTAACAGAACCGACATCTAATTCTCCATCACGGCCATTACCAGCTCCAAAAACATCACCTGAAGAAATATTATAAAGTGAATCGTCTTTTGTACCAACAGTAACATCACCACCAATATATAACAATGTGTCACCATCAATTTTACCAAATGGATTAGATGAATTATTACCACGATTATAAGCATTAGAACCACATAGCACACCATAATTTATTGTTCCACCAGTAATACTAATAATACGATTACCAACAGTATTAGATACACCAGCTCCGCCAAATAACATATTAATATTTCCATCTTTAACATTAATAATAATATCATTTTTAGAAGCTCTGTCATCATCTGACATTGGGCCACCAATTAAGTTAAAGATTTCTCCACCCTCAACAATCATCATACGAAGTGAATAATGAGTACCGCTGCCTCTACCACCAACGTAAACACCAGCAGCATAATCTTCTTCGTTTTCACCAAATGTACCGCTTTTAATAGTCGTTGTAATTGATGGAAAATCGTATGTATTATCAGATGAAGAACCATTATACAAATTAGATGCCCATGATCCTGCATAACAATAATAAACAATTAAACTACTATTATTTTTATCAATACGATCATAATCACTACCCAAGGTAACATAACTATTAACCCTATGAGTTGTCGCACTATTGTAGCCTACCCCAGATCCGTTTTGATAAAAGCCAGATTCAACAATTAAAGAATAACGAGCAAGTGATGTTGCAGAACTAGTTGAACCCCCAACAAAAGATGTGGCTGTAAGATATGTATTACCATTATTTGTATATCTTTTTAACCCACGACCTAATTTTAAATTATTAAAGTCTCCAATTATTTTATAATAATAATTACCACTATTAAAATTAGATACATCAGTAGTTGTAGAATCAACATAAAACGTTATAAACTCAACTCTTAAATCAGCGTCAAGTGTCCAGTTATTATTAAGCTGAATACGTCTACTAGAACTATTATCAGTGCCATTATTAATACCCGTAATTGTCATCGGTCTTGTAACTGAAATATTACTTGTATTAGTAGAATTTGAAGCTGGTACAAATATATTCGTATCTCTTGTAGTTAAATAATAATAAGTTGTATTAGGATCTAAATCGCCATCACTATATTGAAGTAACTTATAACATGTACCACTTGTACAACTATCCATTTTAACACCATATTGTGAATAAATATTGTCACTACCACTAGTTACTCTTACAAAATACCCAGCAGCCTTACCACTCTCATAATATGAAATGGCTCTTCTTTGAGGACTAACAATTTCTACAGTAGCAGGATTATTGCCATTTGGAGTTACTTTGTAATATGTTGTACTAGAACTATATGTATTACTTGTATTACGATATAAATAAGTGCACCCTCCTGATGTACGACAATAAGAGTTTCCAGTAATTTTATTTCCATCCAAATCATATAAATCATTTGAATTTGGATATCTATTATTATTATTAACTGTTCCACGAATATAGTAAATTGTTAAATCACCATACGAAGAAGATAAAGCTGTCATACCAACTGACTTTAAATTATTTAAATTATTGGTAGAAGTAACAACTGTTGCAGTTGTCCAACTAGAATAAAAAGTTATAGAAATTGGATTTGAAACATCACTAACTGGTATTTTTACACTTCTTGTATAAGTATCCATATCAAGCGAAATAATAGCATTTTCATCATCAGTTACCCATCCATTAAATGCTCTATCTGAAGGGCGATTAGCCCAAGGACTATCTATTAAATCAAAAGTAACATAACCATTAACAACAGGATATATTTTATAATAATAATAATCCTTTATCTGTTCATCAACACTAACTGTTCCATATACCTCATTATCATTAATATCTGCTCCAGTATAATGAATATAAACTTTTACTAAATTACTATCACTATATATATTTTGATTACTTCCATCAGGAATAGTTCCATTTGTATTACTAATCTTTGTATAATTAAGACCCTTATAGTAATTTTCATCGATTGTTAAATCATTTATATATATTATTCCATTAGTTGTATCTATTCCAGAATCATGTAAATTAATCGCGGCACTCCTTCTAGGAACATTATTTTTTTTACTTTCATTTAAAGTTTCTTCTAAAGAAACGATGTTAAAGATATTATTTTCAAGTTTAATTTTATATTCATCATTAATAAAATTATTTAAAACTTCTTTATCAACAGAAATATTATCATCATTTAATGAAAACTCATATAATCCATTATCATCAACATCCAGTGTATCAGGATAATTATTATAATCGTTTCGTACTAGCACATTTTTCAAAGAAATGTCTGTTATTTCATTACCTAAAGAATAGTATACCACTTCATCAGATGCATCATAATTAACAATCACCTTATCAATTTCAGTACTCTTTATTATAGAAGAAATACCAGACACCACAACATCAGTAGAATTACTTTCACTTCTAGAAATAACGCCATTAAAAATAACAAATAGTAATTTACTATTTTCAATACTATTTGCTAAAACTCCTATATCAGAATTAGCAGTAATAGTTAAATTATTTAAATTAAGATTTTTAATTGTTGCATCTTTAATTTCATTAAATATTGGTTTTGTCATATTAGAATTGTAAATCATATGACCATTACCATCTAACGTTCCGCTAAATGGAATTTCATTATTAATACTTAAATCATATTCACCATAATTAAAGCTATCTGCTAAACTATAGTGTTTATCTATATACATTGAAGCATCGGCGCTTTCAAGTAAGGATTTAAAATAAGCATACTCAGAAGCATTTGATATTATAAAAGGATTATCAGTAGTACCTGTACCACTTGTGAAGCTATTGGCTGCTATTCCATCCCAAGCTGAATCATCTACATCTTCACTAAAAGAATTAATAAAAGTCCACGTCAAAATAATAACAATAATAGATATTACTGCTAATAAAAAAACTTTATGTTGTTTAATTAATTCTTTTAACTGCATATCCAACGCCTACTCTCCTACTATGAATAGTATAACATAAATAAGGTGTTTTTTAAAGATATATATATAAAAAAATAAAGAAAATTAACTATTAAAAAAAGATTTAGAATTAATCTAAATCTTTAAAAATCATATTAATTTCCAGTTCCAGTAGCAGATGATTCAGTACTTAATTGAACTGTATATGAAATATCAGAACCAGTAGCATTGTTTTCACAATCAATATCTTGTCCTTCAATCCACATATAAACACGTACTTTTGTAACTCCAGGTTGTAAAACAAATGCTTGTTTATAATCAGTATTAGCAGCAGTAGTAGTAATATTTGGTGTTACAGCAGTTGCATTAGTTGTATCAGTACAATTAACTAAGTTCTTTAAAGAAACTGGTGCTGTAATAGCCTTATTAACACCACAATATGCAGTTGGACCACTTGTATTTAATGTTACACCATACTCAGTAGCAACTTGAGAAGTAACTAACTCTGAATGAGTATCATAATTTGGTTCCCAAATAATTGCTTTTGAAGAAGAATTTAATAAATCACTTGCTGCAATCATTGCTGCAGAAGTAGCAGTAGATGCAGTATGTCCTAACATAACGAAACCAACACGAGCAGCATTCTTTAATCCTTTATCAGCATCATCGCCTTTTTTAACAACCTTTGAGTCGCTTGTTAAATAAATTTGTTTTTCTTCATCAACACGAAGAAATACATCAAATGCAATAAAGTCTCCAGCTGTAGTACTAGCAGCAGTCTCAGTTTCTAATTCAGTCTTAATATTATAAGATCCGTCAGTTGCATCATTACCAATAATAGATTTATACAAATTTAAAGTACCATTTGTTGCATCTACCTTACCATCAGTTGATACGGCTGTTACATTAGGTGGAACAATATTTTTATGTCCACTATAACCGGTATTAATATCATTATTTGTAATAACTGATTTCCATGCTGCAGCATCAGTAGATATCTGAATACCACCAGTAGCTTCAACATGTACATCTAACGAATTAATGGTTACCATTCTATTAGCAGTAAACCATGCATAAGTTGATGTTCCAAACATTATAATTGTTAAAAACAATAACAAAATTAATGTTCTTAATTTTTTCTTTTCTTGCTTTTTGCTTTTCTTTGCCATTTTTTATAAATCACTCCTAACTTTGATCAATATGTTCTTCAGTAATAACCATATGCATTTTTAGTTCTCCACCAATTAAGGCATCAGTACAATCAGGATCATCACCTTCAAGCCAAACAAGAACGGTTATTCTATCCAAATCATCTGGTTTAAAATCAGATACTTTTTCAAGAATAATTGTTCCTTCTGCATTTTCAATATCCTTAAATGGAATCGTATCTCTTTCAGGTTCATTATCGATAAAATTACGTTTCGCATAAGTTTTTGATTCACCATTACGATAAATTTTGATTCTAATTGCCTCATCGACATTTTTAATAATATCATCGACAATTACCTCATAATGATAATTAATAACTCTATTTCCTTGATTTTCAACAAAGAAAGTGTATGCGATATAATTTTGACCATTATGTGACCCTTCTGCTTCAGTATCAACATTCTCAGGAATCCATTTATAAGATATATTATCCATAAACTTTATCGGTGTAGCTTCTAATTTCCTTTTACCATGAGAATTGTTAAGACTATCAAATATTGCTAATCCACTTTCAAGTGTTTTATTAGAATCTAATGTTACTGTAAATCTTCCCTCACTATAAATGACATCTAAGATTATGTATAATAGAACTAAAAATATTAGCAATATAAGTAAGGAACGTCTAACCACACGGCTAATTTTCTTTCTTTTCCTTACTTTATCAGCAGTAACAATTACCTCTTTGGCCATAAATCACCACCAAACATGCATATGACTACTCTTCGTATCATACAATAATATAATAAACGATTTTCTTTAAAAAAGCAAGATATATTTTATAGAATTCGACAAATTATACATATCACTAAACAAATATTAAAAAAATGTAGAAATATGTAAATTATGCGTCAATTTACAAATAATCACCTTCTTTTAGATAAATAAAATAAAAATATCATTTATAATTATGGTATAAAGTAAAGGAGGAAGAGCATGGATAAAATAATTAATAATCGAAAATTTAGATTATTATTAGCGGCAATCTCACTATTTCTTTTAGTAGATTTAGTACAAGATACTTATGCTAAATATATCTCCAGTGCTGATGCTAGCAGTAATTTTACAATAGCTAGATGGGCCTTTACAGTAAATCAACAAGATATTATAAATAATCAAGATTTTTCAAATACTATTGTTCCTGTATTTGATGAAAACCCCAATATAGGTAGTGATGTCATTGCTCCGACAAGCACTGGATTCTTTGAAATAAAAATTGATTCATCAAATGTGGGCGTATCTTTTGATGAAGAAATATCTTTAGAAAAAAACAGTACTAATACAGTTACCGATATAGTTTTTACTGGATACAAAAAAAATGACGGAGAACTGATCCCTATCAATGATGAATCAACCAGCAGCATCACTACCACGCATTTGTTAGGTGAAGAAAAAACAGTCAATACATACAAATTTTATATAAAATGGTTAGACGGTACTGGTGAAACAATGAATAATGCCGATGATACAGAAGCTTCAATTAATGGTGTTGCTAGCATTAAAGTTAATATAAGATTTATTCAAAAACCTAATTCAAATTAAAAATAAAATAGGCCTCGTTAATAATAATACTAAGCCTATTTTTATTCTAAATTTTGTGTAATAATAATCTTTACTTTAAGCGTAATACTAGGACTATCAGGATGTGCTTCCTTAAATTCGTATGCATTTATACCCCATTGCGTATCAATATCATCATGATTATTTTCATATGGCCATATAACACTCAATGTATATGTCTCTTTTCCATTCTCTTCTTCAATTAAACCATTCGAAATTGTAATACCAATTGAAAAAGGATAATCATTTAATAACTTATTTTTTAATTGTTCAGTCGTTAAATCGGTTGCCACAGGTTCTTGACCAAGTGCTTGTCTGCCTTCGACAGTAATAAAAGACTGATCTAATATAGTGGCACTAAGAATTTGATATGAAAGTGTTGCTGATACATCTCCACGATTATAAGCGTTTATAACATACTCATAATTTTCCATACCAGGGTAGATACTATCAACATCTAAATTAATCATATCAGTTACCTCATTTTCGCCAGCTTCAAATATAACATTCCACGCTCGAACATGTACTGATACATTACTATCAATACGTGTTGCATAAATAAACCACGCAAATGTATTTGAAGCAATCAAAACAATTAAAAAGATAATTCTCGCTGGTTTGAGCAAATTAGTTTTCGGTTTGCTCACCTTCGGTTTCATCTCCATCATCGCTATCAACCTCTTCAATTATATCTTCTTCAATAATGACTTCGTCATTTTTTTCTTTTTCATTTATTTCTACGTCGTTCGTATATATATTATTATCTAATTCTGGTTCTTCATCTTTAGACGAAGTATCACCACCATCATCATCTTCTTCTTCATCATCTTTTTTTAAAAAGAAAGACGTTATTAACTCATAAGAAAAACTAACACCAACCGATACAAACAATACATAGTAAACAATCATATTAGTCATAAGTCTACCAACAAAACTAAATAATACCGTATGATATATTACTTTACCATAGATATTATCTTCACTTATTTCTGGATCTTCAATAAAATTAGACATACCTTTAGTAGTAAAATAACGTTTTCCATTTTCTTCACGAATATCAATTATTCTGTGAGTGATTGTTAGGCCATCAAAATTACTAACTGATCCAAGATAAGTAACATCATCACCAATTTTCAATTTATCAGCTGTTGTTTTTTTAACAACGATAATATCACCTACTCGGTATTCAGGAAGCATACTTTCTGATACAACTTGAAATATATAAATATTTCCAAGTGCAACACGATTATTCGTAAATTTCTGAAAGACAACAATAGCTAATACAACAAACAAAAATGCCGTTATAATCCATTTAAAGATTTTAAAAATAATCTTCATTAAACATCACCTATAGTTTTATATTCTCTACCTTTTCCAAATAATTTTTTATATGTTCAGAAAAAATATTTTGAATTTCTGATAAACTAGCTTCTTTTTTATACTTAATAATAGCTATTTTATCACCAATTTTTTCTTTTAACGTTGTAAGAGGCATATCAACATTTAATTCAACAATACGTTGCAATAGATTATCTGTAATTTCTTCAATTACCTGTGACTCTTTTTCTTTACTATCAACGTTACTAAGCGTATTCATTGCAAGATAATCAAGTAAGAAAGTATTATTCATGTATTCTTTTAATATACCATTATCCTCGTATTTCTTATTACTTTTAAATATTTTCGTATCATTGGCAACGTGTGCTTGTAAATAATCCCAAAGTTTCATTGCATACTGGAAGTTTGTATTCTTTAAAATTACATTTGTCTTTTTAATTGGCGGTATAACTCTTGCTACATGCAATTTTCTTAATGTTTTATAAACATCCGTATTCATAAGCATAGTTATATCATCATCTAATCTCTTAATACGTTCATCAACTGGATATTCTCCTTGAACTTCTTTTTTTTCAGCTAAACTAGAAGTATAGTTCATTTCAATAAAAACTTGTTCTTTACCAATATTACTTTTAGCACTATATTTAGCTTTTTTAACATCATTTAAGCTTGATGCAGAAATTAAACTTTTCTTTTTAATTTCAACAAAGTTACGCATATTTTCAATAAGTGTATAAATTAATCTATTTTCATAAGTATCATAACTTTCATCTTTTTGAATATTCAATATCTTTGATGGTTTAACATCACCATTATCTTCAATTTTTTGAATAAAATTAGTATGTTTAGACAAATGTCTAATACTTTCAACTGTTATTCTTCTAGCAAGTTCAACCTTAACAATTTCCTCTTCATTAACAATAAATCTATTTGGATTTCTTAAAATGTTATCCAGATACTTAATTGTATCCTCCATAAGTTCTAACCATTCAAAATCTGCGTCTACTCTTTTTATATCAGTATTAACTGTTAAGTTAGAACGAATATTATCTTTAAATTTTGTCTTATTCTTCTCACTTACTGTATTAAGTAACTCTGTAACTTTAAGATCATCCATATAATATCACCTACGCCATCTTCTTAAGTCTTAATAAATATTCAATACATTCTGACATTTTACCTTCACCAAAATTATCATTTAAGAATTTAACAAAGCCATCAATTTCATCTCTAATATAAGCAATATTTAATTGTTCAAATTTTCTTAAAATCTTACGTGCAATGAAATAATCAATTCCTCTTATTTCATCTCCCCCACACGCTACAAATACTGGCACAAATTTTCTCATATGTGCCACAATTCTGTTACCAAAAGCAATTCTAAAATGTTTAATAACATAATCATCCATTTCTTCAATCTTTTTAAGATTTTCCTCATGAATAGGATTATTTTTAATTGCTTCTTGGAACTTACTATCCAAATAAGAATAGTTAATATCTTGAGCTGGAATTGATTCTGGCTCAAACACTTGTCCTTTATCATTAATATCGATTGGCATAGCACGGTCATAAACCTTATCTGTAACCATAAAAGTTGAGTCATCGTTATTAATTGTTCCAATATACCACATATTTGGTGGTATCTTTAATTTACCTTCAATTAAATGAACAGGGTCACTCTTCCAAGCACTAGGAACAATTTCAACAATCCATTCGTCCTTGTTAGGCATCTCAAGTATTGATAACATTTCAGCAAAATAGTACTCAACACGTGAGATATTCATTTCATCCAAAATTACCGTATAAACATCATCGGTATAACCTGCCACATACATCTCTTTTAATACTTCTGTTTCGTTAAACTTTTTCGTAAACTCATTAAAGTACCCAAATAATTCGGTACGATCACGCCAAGAAGGTTGCACAGAAGCAATACAAGAGTCATGCTTCAAAAACTTTCCCCAAGCATAAGCAAGGGAAGTTTTACCAGTACCAGAAATACCTTGCAAGATAACAAGTTTAGTTGAAGCCAATGCTGATACAAATAATCTAATCATATCAGTTGTATAATATAACTTTAACTGACTAGCTGCAAAGTTTCTAAACAATTCAACAAACTCTGGTAGTTCAAAAGTATTACCATAATTCTGTACTTTATAATCTTTATATTTTTGATCAACTTCATATAACTTAGGAAATCTGATTTCCGTATTAGGATCAACATTATCAGTATCCCCAGTTTCACTAGCCTCTACCGTATCAGGTTCATCTGGTTTAATACCTAATTTAGAAACTTTCATAGCAAGAATAGTTTCTTTTTCTTTAACTAGTTTTGCTACTTCATTATTTAAAGTACTAACTTCCTCTAACAATGATTCCTGTTCTACTAAACTTTTTCTAATCCTAATATATTTTCTAATCAAGAAATATACAGCAAAAATAATTAAAGCAAGCAGCGCAATTGTAATTAAAATAGCTATTCCAACAAGTAACCACTCAGGTATTGAAAAATCATTTTTATATTCACTTATTACTTTAATGTATTCTGGAATATTAAAAATTGATTTAAACCCATTAAAAATACCTAAAACAATATATTTAATACCATTAAAAAATTGTGATAAAAACTCATATAAAAATCTCAAAAATGTATCCATAAGAACCTCCTAGATTTTAATTATCTTTGACTTTAACAAATGTTTCTCACGTGATAACATTGTATATTCTTCACTATCTTCTTTTACAAGTATATAAGGAAATAATACCAATTCTCTTGTCTCTCCCGTATATTTAGAATCCAGTTCAAGTCCAAAAGAATATCCTTCATTAATAAGTTTATCAATATTATTCTTATTATTCTTATAGTCAGTATAAGTAATTCTAATTGAAACAAACTTCTTTGTCAAAGGATTATTAAGCACATTAAGTAATCTAGCACATTTCTTTTCCTTCTCAAATAGCGTACTTGCAAACGATACCATATAATATCTTGAAAAATCTAATTTAATGGCATTATCCAAAACCAAATTAGATGCCAAAATATAGGTAATAAATAACTTATCTTCACCAATTGTACCACTATTATAAGCTTTTTCTACCGCATATTCACTATATAGATTAGAAATTTTAACGTTATGTTCTAATACTAAATAATATAACTTACGATATAATCTATCTTCAAGTAAATTAAAATCTTTTGTTAAAAGTGAACTATGAAATTTTTCTTTATCTTTCTTAAAATCGATATACCATTCCTTAAGTTCGCTTTTACATTCCTGTTTATTACTTATTCTAATAATATCATCTTCTACTAATGTATCAATTAATTCCATATCGTTAGTAACCTCAGCTACGTCATCAAAATAAACTATATATCCAAATAAAGCTACAATATTCTTAAGATCATCTAAATTCTCATCATTAGCTAAAACATTAACCAAATCGACTAATTCACGATTAATTCTGTTTAAAAAGTCTTTAATTGGTAAATAATTAGTTTCATTGTAATATCTTACATTAATATATCTTTCAACAAAAGGTAAACACATCTCTTTTTGATATTTACCTCTTAATAATATTTTAAATAATTCTAAATATTTTTTCTTGATATATTCTATATATATATTAACGATATTGTAATCCATAAAAACATCTCCTACTAACTAAATGTTACTGTAACAATACTACTATTATTTGTAATTGGGTAAGTATAATTATTTGCCGTATTAATCTTATAAAACTTAATAGCCATTGTACTAACCGGTTCAATATAAAAATTAAGTCTATTAATATAATCTACGCCTGATATTGTCGTATTAGCATATGTGGACACATCCATTATATTACTAGTTGTATCAAGTCTTAATACGTTTGGATCAAAGTCAAGTTGCACCCCTTCTCCAACGCATTTAGCTCTATTTTCGGCAGATAAACCACGATACACATTACTTTCAATTAAATCATTAACATGATAATTATCAAAATCAGCAATAACTTTACAATAATTTATCGCATTTGTTATTTTAAGTACTAAGTAAGTGCGATTAGCTTCATCTTCAATATTATATGTAACTCCCTGTTTACCAACAACATATTCAAAATATGCTCCAATAGTTTCAACATAAGGTGAAGTACTACTGGCTTCAACATATACTTGTAATCTTTCATTTTCCGCATAGCTTCTCGTTGGACTTACAGATAATGTTACCGTATCTGAATGATTAGCATTAGAACTTAGTACTGTGCCCGCCTGCTTATCCAAAGAACAACTAACGTCAGATGGGCAAGTAAATGTAACCGTATAAGGAATATCATAATCGGTATAAACTAAGCTATTTTTCATAGATAATAAATCAAAAGAAATATTAAATGAACCAACACCTGACCAATTATTTACTAAATAAGTTGGATTATTTTTCTTTAGTCGATTACTCGTAAAGTAAAAATGTTTAGCGTCCAAATAATAACTATGAAATTCTCTAATAACATACTTAGCTAATGTTACAGTTCCTAAAGAAATAATAACAAGTAAAATCACCATAATTATTAACTCTTTATAAGATATTTTTTTTAACTTTTTCTTCATATTACACAACCTGTTCTGCACTTATCTTTATATCAACTAAATCGATAATACCAGCATAATCATCAGGATTATTCTTATATTCAATTGGAAAACTTACCCAAAGTGTATATGTATCTGTAACATCATTAGCATAATTCATAACCGAAACATCATTAATAACTAAATGCCTATAATATACACCATTTTCATCGGTTGTTGTCGTATCAGCATCAATTTCATTTTGTTCCATATCATTTCCCTTAAATATTTTAAACTCTAAGGGCATATTTGTTGTCGTAATAATCTCTATTGAATAAGTCAAATCGACATTAGCATGTTTTGTTTGCGAAAAATTTGAGACATCAAAAGCAAACAAATAAGGTTCATTTCTTGGTACCATACCTTCTAGTTTAATTTGACCGCTTTGATTTGTAACATCAACAATTAAGAAAGCCAAACTCGGATTAACATTAACCGCTATATTGCTTTCATATCTTGCTTGTGTAAACCTAAATGTACTAAAAGCAATTAAAGTAACAATTAACAGAATAGAAAAGAATATATAATATTTAAAATCACGCATATTAATATTTTTAAGTATTCTTTTTATTCCTTCCATAGTACACCTACTTTAACTTACTATCAATTTTCTTTTGAATTTCATTAAGATCTAGTCTCATTGTATATTCAACAAATTTCTTTTCTTTATCTCCCAAATCAGGAACTATTTCTTCATTTTCTTGTTTATTCTCAATCTTACTAATTTCTTTTTTTAAATTATTAATTTCCTTCTTTTCTAACTTATAGTCAGTTCCTTCTAGTAATCTATTAATTTCATCAATATCTATTTTTCTAGTTAATTCAAGTAATTTATCAGATTCTGTAACATTATGCTTCTTATCCTTTTTTATATCAGATACCAAAATTTCTTCTTTAACTATTTCTTTAGCAAGTTTCTCTGATTTTTCTTCTTTTTTTGAAATTTCTTTAGCAACCTTTTTTCTATCATTTCCATTATAAGAAATAGCAAAATCAAATAATAATAGTGTTATAAAGATAGCAATTAGTATCTTTGGTTCTGTAATTACTTTCTTCCATACCCCAAGTTTTGGCACAATCTTAACCACTTTTCCAATAACCTGGTCTACAGATATTGGTTTATCAACAACATCATTGTTATCTCCTTTAACCGTAAGAATGTTACCATCAATATATAAAATTCTATGTGTTATTATTGCCTCATCGCCTTGAAAAGCAATCACATCACCTTTATTTAAATTATCTTTTGTTATTTTAACAATAATTACGTCATTTATTTCAAGTGTCGGTCTCATTGAACCGCTAGCTACTTCAAAAAAAGTATACCCAAAATAATTTGGATAAACATTATTACCAAAAGTAATAACTAACTTGCCATATATAACTAAAATTAAAATTACTAACAAAATATATGTAAAAATATTTACAACTATTTTTATAATTCTTTTTAGGCGGCTCATATCACACCTCACTTTTTTCCTTTTTATTCTCCTAGATATTGTTCAAAATTAGCATCAATTGTAAATTCTAATTCTGAACCATTTAGAGTAGTATCTGAATCATCATATTCTAGTATATCATCCCACTCAAGTATAATTCTCAAAGTAACTACTCGATTACTATCGTTAAGTAAAATTACTCCATTATATTCATTTTCGTTAATTGTTTCATTTGTATTCATATTTTTTACGCTAAAATGCATATTCGGATAAGCCTCTATATTTGTATCGTCTATCACTAGATCATAAGCTACAGATACTTCAGCTTCTGACGCATCAATTTCAACATCAAACATTGCACTCATCCCTGGTGCAAAATAACCATTCTCAGTATGAGTTGTTGTACTATAAGTAAAATTACTTAATGTAACTGTATCGCTTTGGGAAACATTTACATTATTTACTTTAATTATCCAATTAGCAATATCCAAATCCTTTATTCCAGAACCATTTGTTTCAAACAAAGCATATGTGTCGACAATTAATAGCATCAAAAGCAATACAATAACCAACGATATAACAACAATCCTATTTTTCATTATATCGCCACATTATTCTTGTAGTGCTTCTTTTTCTCTTAAAGCGTTAATCTTAGCCTCTCTAGAAGCCTCTACAATTAACATTATTTCATAAATAATTGCAAATAAGGTTGGAAAAATTACTAAAAACATAAATCCCCATCTAGATGTAAATATTTGTAAGAAAGTACCTACTTTATGGATCACCTTAGCCCTATCTGCTTTTCCAATGACATATTCACCAGATACCTTGCGACCATCAATTAAATATGTTGTTTCGTCCCTTGTTACAGATTCCTTTGACTGAATCGTATCTAAATAAATTAACACGCTACTATTCATAGCACTATTGTAATAAAAAACTTTATCACCAACATTTATCTTATTATCGCTATTTCTCTTTACTAAAAGTAAATCGCCTTCTAAAAAATCAGGTTCCATTTCATCACTATCAATAATAATCATCGAAGTCTTGCCAAATGTTGAAACAGCAAATTCGTTATAAGAAAGCAGACAAATAGTAACAAAAATCGCCAAAATTAGCCAAGCACCAATTACTATATCTAAAAGAAATCCTCCAATTTTTTTCATTCAAATCACTCCTCCTACTAATATACATAATATATTTTATCATATTATGCATTTTTTTAAAAGAAATTTATGAACTTTTATTAAAGAAAAATACCTAATCATTATAATTAGGTATCGTTTTTATGATTGATTTTTTCCAAGGGTAATTGTCGTTGTTTGCATTTTACCTTCTCTAAAGAAAGTAACGCTTACTTTTTCACCAACATCATGTTTATATAGTTCATATCTAAACTCAGCAATTGAACTAACTGTTTCTCCGCCAAGTTCGACAATAATATCATTTTTTTTAAGTCCTGCTTTATCAGCTGGAGAATTCTTTTCAACTGAAACAATTGCAACACCTTCATCAATATTATCTGGAATTGTTACTCTATTTTGCCATAAATAGTATTCCTCAGTTAAATCTAACATACTAATACCTATATATGGTCTTACTATTTCACCACCAGTTTCAATAGTTTCAGCATACTTTAAAGCATCTTCAATTGGAATAGCAAATCCCATGCCTTCAACTCTATCTTCCACTATTTTTAATGAAATTACTCCAATTACTTTACCACTAACGTCACATAATGGGCCACCACTATTGCCAGGATTAACTGCCGCATCAATTTGAATAACCTTCATATAATAATCGGCAGTACTTCCAGAAACATTTACCTCAACCATTCTATCCTTACCAGATAAAATACCTTTAGTAACTGTTCCCTTGTAACTCACTCCCATTGGAGTTCCTACCGTAAATATTGTATCGCCAAGTTTTAACGAATCGTTATCGCCTACTTCAACAATCTTATACTCATCATTATCAGGAATTGTAAGAACTGCTATATCAGCATATTTATCGCCGCCAACAATCTTCGCATCAATTTTCTTTTCACTATCAGTAAACTCAATAGAAACTTGATCTGCTCCTTCAATAACGTGATTATTTGTCATTATATAAGCTAACTTACCACTCTTTTTGTAAATAAAGCCTGTACCTGTAGAAATTGCTTTACCATTGGCTGATGCCGTAATTGCCACCGTTGAATTATAAACCTTATCTACAGATGATGAAATACTATTCTCAACAAGTTCACTTGTTGTTATATTTTTAACCACTTGTTCAACACTAACAGTTTGACTAATTAAATATGCCCCAATCATTCCACAAACAAATGATAAAAGAATACACATAACTAATATTATTCCCGTACCACTTCTTTTAGACACGTTATTAATCCTCTCATCAACTTTTTGAACAAACTCTATATTTTTTGCCTCTTCTTCTTTTGTATCATTTATTAATTCTTCTATATCTTTTTTTTCCTCATTTAATTCATCTTCATTTTTCATTATCTCACCTCACATATTAATTATTTCCATATAATTTTTAGGTACTCCCATTGTGTCAAGTATCTTCTCGACCGGAATAGAATCTACTTTACCATCAAGTTTCTCTAACTCATACTCAAATTCTTTCAACATAAGTCTAAATTCAGAATCTTCAAGCAAAAACTTAAATATTATTACTAAAGCAAAAACATCATCTTTACCGTATATATATTCATCATCCATTTTAAATATATTAAGTTTCTTATGATATTCTGTATCAGGAATTTTTCTTTCTGTTTTATGATCAAAGACAATATCCTCATGTGCACATAAATTTCTATAATTAGAAAGTATTGGTAAGAAACTCTCTAAGTTTTCTACCGTAATATCAAAAACAGATGACACTTCTAACTTATCCTCATCCTTTAAAATAGAAAACAATTCACATACCATTCCAAATGATAATACTTTAACAAGTATCCATAACGGAATGTAACCATAATTCTTTAAATAATGCATCGTCGCATTATGTCTAGATGTATTAATTCTTATTTGCCTTCGCATCTTATCAATAACATCTTTAACTCTTCTCTTTTTTTCAGGATCTTGTGTAAAATTTCTTAAATTTAAATAGTCTTTTTCTTTATATCCATATTTTTTAGATAATTGATAAGATATAACAGATTTAAGTCTATTTTCAATTATCAACAAATTTTTAAAAAATATATTTCTCGAATAGCGATCAAATTTAAATACTGCATATAATTCACTAAAAGTTGCTCCAGATATAAATGTCCTATCAGTAGGTGAATTCATAAATAAATGTCTATAGCCATTCAAAAAGAAATAATTCTCTTTAAGTAAAATTTTATATGCCATATCATTATCTTCAATTATTAATCCCTTTTTCTTTAAAATATCAATCTGCTCATCGATAGTTTTAAATTCTTTTGTCACTAGCATCACCATAATAAAGTATATCATAGTTTTTTAAAAAAATATATCTTTTTTATAGAACAATTATGGGAAATTATGAAAAAAGAAACAAACTATATTAGCTTATTTCTTACATACATATATATATCATTTTCTGCACAAATTTTAAATATTGCTTGCTTTGTTACTTTAATAAATCCAACATCTTCAATAACTAAATCATGATTATCATTAACAATAAATCTACTAACATATTTATCAAGTAATCTAGGATTATTTATGTTTATATTATTAACTTTTAAATTATTAGATAAATATAAGGTTATACTAGATTCAATTGTTTCATATTCAATTCTAATTAATTCATCAATTAAAATAGCACCTGTACCCTTTATCTGAATAGTAATTGGTTTTATCTCCTTCTTAGAATTAACTTTCTTTACACCCTTATCATCAAGATAATTAATAATACTATTATTAATAACAATTCCCGGTGTATCTTTTATATTTAATTCGCCAATTTTTTCATCTAATACGCCTAGAGTTGTTGATGGATAATTACTCATCGTAATATTACCTTTATAACCATTGTAACTCTTAATCATTTCGTTGATTAACGTTGATTTACCACTATTAGTAATGCCAACAAAATAAATGTCATTATCACGATATTTTAACAGTTTATTATATAAAAT
This sequence comes from uncultured Clostridia bacterium, assembly GCA_946619755.1. GTDB lineage: Bacteria > Bacillota_I > Bacilli_A > RF39 > UBA660 > RUG705. The sequence continues at coordinate 1,132 of CAMOMI010000008.1, read as the reverse complement.
ATCTAAATTATACTTCTTGTAAGCACTAACTATAATAACATCATCAATATTATTATAATTTTTTTTAACATAATTAATAATTTTTTCATCTTTAACAGATTTAGGAAGAACGTCTCTTTTAGTTAAAACTAATATAACTTTTTTAAATTTATCAAGATAATCAAGATTAAGCGTAAGCAAACTAGAGACATACACAATAACATTATCGTCTCCTATATTATCTATTATCTTTAAATAATCCGAGTTTGTTTTTTTTACAACTTTGCTTTGTCCATAATTTTTTATAATAAAGCAACGCTCACATAAAACAAATGACTCATCTTCTGTATATCCATCTTTATATTTATTACTACTCTGTAACTCTACTCCACATCCAATACACTTACTCATAATACTTCCCTTTTTTCAAAATTCCTTTTTTTTCCATTTTTTTATACATTTTATTTTCAAGTGGTCTAAAAATATACTTTGTAACTATCATATCATCCAAACTCATCGGATTTACAAGTATTGTTTTAATTCCAACTTTATTGCCACCTAAAATATCTTTATATAATTGATCTCCAATTATTGCCACATCCGACAAATTATAATTAAATAATTTTAAAACTTTGAGAAAACTATTCTTAAAAGGTTTATGCGCACTTGCTAAACAGTCGACATTTAATGCCCTTTTAAAAGGGGTTATTCTTTTTTTCGAAGCATTAGAAAAAATTACAAGTTTAAAATCCATATCCTTAAGCGTTTCAAACAATTCAATAAGTCGTTTATTAGCTTCCTTATCTTTATAAGGAACACAAGTATTATCTAAATCAAACAAAAGGCATTTAATTCCATCATCTTGTAATTTATTATAATCAATATGATATATACTTTTTTGATACATATCAGGTATAAAATAATCCATAATTTCCCCTTTCTAAACTATTTTTTATCTACTATAGCCAGAATTATTATCTTGTTCTTTCTTATCAGACAATTCATCTCTTAATGCAAATAATTCTTCTAAACTCTTTTTAGAAATGTCAAAAGGATCATGTTCCATTCCTTGACTATCATCAGTTTTTTTAGGTGCAGCATCGCCCTCATAAAATCTAGCCAAATCGTCGCCTGCTGAATGATCCATTGCATC
>CAMOMI010000007.1 GCA_946619755.1 uncultured Clostridia bacterium | reverse complement strand
CAGTTGCAAATAATATTCCAAAATATGGTTTGCTACTAGTTTTGAATGAAGTAAACACGAAAAATAAAACAAAAAAATTAAAAAAATAAATAATACTTGTAAATTTTAATATTGAGAGTAAAATTATACTTGTAGTGAAACGAGGTAAGGTGTTCGTTAGCTGTCGGCTTGACGCACCATAAAGCTTACATACGAACACCAATTGGTGCTCGTTTTTTTTGTATATAAAAAAATTACCATTTAAAATCTAATAAAACTTAAAACTTCTTTTTTTTCATCATTTACATATACTTTATTGAGGTGACATAATAAATGAATCAAACATATACTGTAAAACCTGGTGATACTCTTTATGGAATAAGTAATCAATTTGGTGTATCAGTAACTGAATTAGCTGAATTAAATAATATCAAAGGCTCGAGTTTACCAGTAGGTAAAGTTTTATCTATTCCAATAAATGGTGGAACTAATCCCAATAATATGTTTATGTATACCATTAAAAAAGGAGATACTCTATATTCTATTGCTACTAAATATAATACTACTCCTCAAAAAATTATTGATCTAAATTACCTAAAGAGTACCATATTACAAATTGGTCAAACCTTAAGAATACCCGAAACTTATACTAAAGAAGATGAAATGGTTCTCCCTAATTATATTAACTACATTGTAAAAAAAGGCGATACCCTGTATTCGATAGCAAGAGCTAACAATGTATCTGTTGATATGATTATTAAAGATAATTCACTTAACAGTAATTCTTTAAATATTGGTCAGATATTAAAAATTAGAGTTCCTAGTACTAATGGTTCTGTAACCATCGAAGAATGTATAGGCCCAGATTATACACCACCAGTTGATACAACTCCCATAGCAACCACATATACGGTTAAAAAAGGGGATAATCTTTATAACATTGCAGCTCGTTATAATACTAGCGTTACAGCTATTATGAACTTAAATAATTTAACTAGCCAAAATTTATCAATTGGTCAGCAACTAAAAATACCAAGTCAAAGCACTATTACCAAGACAACTCCAACGACACCATCTACCATTACTTATATTGTAAAAAAAGGAGATAATCTCTATGGAATAGCTAGAAAATACAATACGACTATAGATGTTATTAAAAGAAAAAATAATCTTACATCCAATAATCTAAGTATTGGTCAAAAATTAATTATCTAAAGGAGGGAAAATGAATACCTATAATTTTAATGATGAAGATTTTAAAAATACCGCTGTTTATCAGAAATTTATATCTGATAATTCCAGTCAAGGTTATCTAAGAATAAGAGCATACGCGGCTAGTCAAGCACTACCAATTAGTGGGCTAAAAATCGTTGTTTCTAAAAATATTGATAACAATGATGTTATTTTTTTTGAAGGCACAACCAACGAATCAGGTGTAATAGAAAGAATAGTATTACCAGCTCCCAAACTAGATCCCAATAATTTAGATGCTCCTAATAGCACAACATATGAAATAAAAGCAACTTATGCTAAAGATAATGTAAGTAGTATTTATAGAGTCAATATGTATGAAAATATCTATGTTTTGCAGACAATTAACATTGTACCAGACTTAAATGCTATGGCAGGTGGTATTTAGTGGCTGTTAGATATCCCATAGTTCCCAATAATATAACAATTCACCTAGGCGCTCCAGATGAAGCTGCTCGTAATATAACTGTTCCTTTTACCGATTATATTGCTAATGTTGCATCGTCCGAACTATATCCAACATGGCCACGAAATGCTCTTGTTGCAAATATCTATGCCATAATATCATTCGCTATGAATCGAATTTATAATGAATGGTATCGCTCTAAAGGATACAATTTTGACATTACATCATCACCAACATATGATCAAACATACACTTTAAATCGCTCAACTTATGAAAACATTGATGACATCGTAAGCGAAATATTTAATAATTATGTTGTAAAATCTGGCCAAATTCAACCATATTTTACAACTTACTGTGATGGCCGTGTTAAAACTTGTGACGGACTTAGCCAATGGGGAACAGTTACCTTAGCTAATCAAGGTAAAAATCCTATTCAAATATTACAAAACTATTATGGCCAAGATATTGGTATTAAATATGATGCCCCTGTTGGTGATACAACCGAAGGTTTTCCAGGATACACAATTGGTATTGGTTATGCAGGTAATCCTGTTTTAGCCATTCAAAGAGATTTAAGAAGAATTAGGCAGAATTATCCGGCTATTCCTGATATTACTGATACCCTAGGTATCTATGAAAAATCAACTGAAGAAGCAGTAAAAAAATTCCAAGAAATTTTCAATCTGCCTATTACTGGCGAAGTAGATAAAGCAACTTGGTATCGAATAAAATATATCTATACAAGTGTAAAAAAATTATCTGACTTATATTCAGAAGGTATTACTGAAGAAGAAGCCACTTTTCTTTATACCGATGAATTAAAATATGGCGATACAGGTATTGAAGTTGAATATATTCATTATTTTTTAGATGCCATTGCTTTCTTAGATAAAGATATACCGAGACTACCTACCAATTCTATTTATAATAATAATACCATTACAATGGTTAAAGCCTTTCAAGAAAAATATAATCTTCCAGTTACTGGTATATTTACATATAGTGATTGGACTGTTTTAAAAAATGCATATCGTAATATTTTAAAATCATTTCCTGCTGATTATCAAGAATATGTTTATGAATTATATCCTGACTATTTTTTAACCAGAGGTATGACTGGTAATGATGTCAAAAGATTTCAACAGTTCTTACTTACCATATGTCGCTTTGATAAATCAATTCCCGGAGTTAGAGTAAATGGTATTTTTGATGAACTAACTGAAAAATCAGTAAAAAAAATTCAAGATGACTATGGTTTTGAAATAAATGGCATTGTTGGTCCATTGTTATGGCGTAAAGTAGTAGAATTATCTAAAAGAAAATAATTCTACTTTTTTATGATATAATAATGAAAATATTTTATTTCAAAAGAAGGTGCGGTTATGATTTATGGCTATAAATGTTTTAATAAAGGACTTATAAATCGTTATGGTAAACAATTCGAAGTAGGAAAGACATATCACTGTGAAAAAGATATAATATTTGGTAATAATGGTCATGCTTTTCATATGTGTAAAAATTTAGAAGATACTTTAAGATATTTTGATGCTATGGATAATGAGGTTGACATTTGCTTGATTAAAGGGTTTGGAAAACATGCCGAATATGAGGATACTCAAAATGATTATTATGATATGTATGCTTTTGAATATATTACCATTGTAAAGAAATTAACTCGTAAAGAAATAATTGATTATGGACTAAGTCTATATGAATATAGAGCAGAAAGATTTGTTTCACAATTTAGACTTACTAAAGAAGAAATCGCTTTATTTAAAACAAAATTTGCCAAATCTATTCATGTTTTAAATAGTATTGCATATTATCAAGAAGGTGACAAAGATGTTTACAAACGTTATTACGAAAAATATACAAAAAAAAGAACCTTATGATATAATTAAATAGAGGAGTGAAATAATGAAAGAATTGATAGTAAAAAAATGTATGTCTTGTGGTGCAACAGTAAAAGTAATAACTGATTGTAATTGTGATGATTGTGGCCTTACTTGCTGTGGAAAACCTATGAAAGTAATGAAAGCAAATAGTGCCGATGCAGCTATTGAAAAACATAAACCAACATATATGATAGATAATGACAAACTAATTGTAACTGTAAATCATGTTATGGAAGAGAATCATTATATTGAATGGTTTTGTCTTCTTACAGAAGATAGAGAAGAATATGTATATTTAGCTCCTGGCGATGAACCAAAAGTTATATTTGATAAAATTTCAAATGGTAAAATATATTCATATTGTAATAAGCATGGTCTTTGGGTTGAAGATATCAAATAATTATAAATAAATATATATTTCTTACAGATTATGCTAATCATAAAATATGAAGGGAGGATAATTATGGATGATGGTGAATTAAGTATTGAAGAACTAGAAAAAGTTAATAACTTTGCAAATAATGAAGCAGCTTATGAAATGACTATGAAAAATAAAGATATGTTTCGCCAAGAACAAATTGCCGAATTAAAGGAAATACGTGAACAATTATTAGCAAAAGATCAAACTGAAGAAAAAACAAATGTAAGATAAGAATGATTTTTTTCATTCTTTTTTAAATATTTATAATTAATTATTCCATATTATAAATGGAGGATTATATGAAAAATATATCAATTTGGAATAATTATCTAACTGATAAATCAAATAATCAAGAAATAGCTAATAACATCAATACCGATATTTTAATAATTGGAGCAGGCATAACTGGTCTTACAACTGCATATTTTCTAAAAGATACTAATTATAAAATTACAGTTATTGATAAAGATAAGATAGGAAATGGCACTACTGCTAAAACAACTGCTAAAATATCATATATTGAACAAGATATTTATCAAAAATTAACGAGAATGCACGGCAGCCGTATTGCAAAAAAATACTATGAATCAAAAAAAGATGCAATAACTTTATTAAATAAAATTATTAATGACAACAATATTGAGTGTGATAAACAATTAGTACAATCTATCTTATTTACAAATGACAAGAAAAATATTAACAAACTTATAACTGAAAAAAATATTTTATCTTCATATAAAGAAAACCCTAAAAAATATCAAGATAATCATATTAAATATGGCTTTTCAGTATCCAATACTTATACATTTAACCCTATAAAGTATTTAATGTCATTAAAAAATATAGTTAAGTCTAAAACAACTATATATGAAAATACCATTGCTAAAAGTATAAAAAAAGATAATAACAATTACATTGTATTAACTAATAATGGCTTAATTAATACAAAAAAAATAGTATTAGCATGTCATTATCCTTTCTTTATAATTCCTTATTTCTTTCCCCTTAGAACATATATAGAAAGAGAATATGTTTCAGTTGCTAAAATAAATAATCCCCAAAATAAAACATTTATAAATATTGATAAATCATTGTATTCAGTAAGATACTATAAAAATTATCTTATATATGGCTCGTTTGATCACCGATTAACTAGTAAAATAGATTATGGAAAAAACTTAAAAAAACATCAATCTGATTTTATAAAATACTTTAATGTTAAACCAGAATACACTTGGATAAATCAAGATATTGTAAGTAATGATAAATTACCGATAATTGGTAAAATTAAAGAAAATATTTATATATCGACAGCATATAATGCTTGGGGTATGACAAGTGCTACCATTGGTGCTAAGATAATTGCAGATTTAATTCAAAATAAAGATAACAAATATATCACTTTATTTAATCCAAGAAGAATTAATATTCCTTTAATTATTAATTCAATTATTGGCATATTCCATTATTTAAAAGCCTATTTTGAAAGTTTATTTCATAAAAGCAATCCCCACTATGTAAAAATAAAAGGTTTTCTTTATGGTGTATATCTTGATAAAAATGGAATAGAACATAAAGTAAAATTATTATGTCCTCATATGAAATGTTCATTAGTATTTAATAAAGAAGAAAAAACTTGGGATTGTCCATGCCACGGTTCAAGATTTGATCTTGATGGTAATATAATTTGCTCACCAGCTGTTAAGAAGATTTAATAATTCCATATCCTTGATGTATGTAATCATAAAACAAATTAATTTTAGGTGGATGATAAGTAAAATATCCAAATATAAAATATATAATTATTATTAAAAGAATTCCCAAATATTTAATATGAACTATTCTCTTAATGTTTAATAAATAATAACTAATAACTTGGATTACTATAAATATCAAAAACAATAAGGAAATAGCAATATATGCTTTATGTCCAAATATATCATTAAGCGGAATATATATAATTAAATAAATAATAATACCAAGTATTATAGATATTGCATAACTAAAGATAAAATTATTAAATGCAATATCTTTCTTTTTATACATAAAATACTCAAATATACTGAAAATTAAACTAGCACTAATAATTAATTTCATATGTTCCCAGATACTTTCATTAACAGGCGCTATAATACTAAAAAAAGTATTCGGAAATATTTCATATATAAAATGTAATATTATCGCTAAAACAAACGAAATAATAACGCCCCATTTTTTTATTCTTTTCATAGTTAATTATATGTCTATTTATTAAATAATTTCCTTTACCTTTAATTTGTTAAATGATAAAATGAAAATGTAAACAAAACATTTGCTTATAAAAAAAGTATATGTTATAATCATAAATAGTTTTAAAAAGAGGTGATACTATGTTCATAGATGAAGTAGTAATGGAAGTTGAAGCTGGCCGTGGTGGAGATGGCTGTATGGCTTTTCTAAGAGAAAAATTTGTTCCGATGGGAGGCCCTAATGGAGGTAATGGTGGTAAAGGATCCGATATTATCTTTAAAGCCGATGAAGGGTTGCGAACATTGCTTGATTTACGTTATCAAAAAAAGATTAAAGGTGAAGCCGGTGAAAATGGCGAAGGAAAAAATAAATCAGGTTCTTATGCTGAAGATAAAATTATAAAAGTACCTGTTGGCACAACAATTAAAGATTATGACACTGGAGCAGTCATTGCCGATCTTACAAAACATGGAGAAGAAGTCATTGTTGCTTATGGCGGCAAAGGTGGTAGAGGAAACGTCACTCTTGCTACAAGAAGTAATCCATGCCCATCTTTTGCCGAACGCGGAGAACCAGGTGAGATAAGAAAGATAAAAGTTGAATTAAGAATGCTTGCTGATGTTGGCTTAGTTGGTTTACCAAGTGTCGGTAAATCAACACTATTATCGATGATAACTAACGCTAACCCCAAAATAGCTGCTTACCATTTTACAACATTATCACCAAACTTAGGTGTTGTTGTTACTAAAGATAATAATTTTGTCATTGCTGATTTACCAGGACTAATTGAAGGAGCAAGTACTGGCGTTGGTCTAGGCCATAAATTCTTAAAACATATTGAAAGAACTAAAATCATTGCTCATATTATTGATATGTCAGCAAGTGAAGGGCGAGATCCATATGAAGACTATCAAGTAATCAGAAAAGAATTAGAAGTATTTAGTCCTAAATTATTAAATAAAGTAGAAATAATTATTGCTAACAAAATGGATTTACCTGGAGCATCAGAAAATTTAGAAAAATTTAAAAAGAAGACAAACAAAGAAGTATATGAAATATCAGCGTTAAATAATCAAAATTTAGATAATTTGATTAGCGCTTTATCACAATTAGTAAAGAATACTAAAGAAGAAGTATTATATGATGAAGATATCCAAGAAAAGCATGTATTATATAAATTTAAACAAGAAAAACCTTTTACCGTAATTAAAGAAAATGATCATACTTTTATAGTAAAAGGTGAAAAAATTGAAAAAATATTTAAAATGATAAACTTTAACACGGAAGAAGCTATTTCTAGATTTGCCAAAAAATTAAGAAGTATGGGAGTCGATGAAGAATTAGAAAAAATGAATATTCAAGAAGGCGATATTATCAAAATTCTTGATTATGAATTTGAATACACAAAATAAAATGTAAAATATTGACATTAAAGAAAAATTATTATATTATATAGATAGAAAAAAAGGAGGAGTTATAATGTTATTATTAGATGCTTGTGAAACATTAAGACCAGTCATTAGACTTATTAAATTTGGAGTTATCCCTCTAATTCAAGCTGCTATTATCATTATTCTTATCGTATTATTAGTAATAGATTTAGGTAAAGCAGTTATGGCAGGCAAGGAAGACGATATTAAAAGTGCTCAAAAGATGGCTATACAAAGAGTTATTTATGCCATTGTTGTTTTCTTAGTTCCATGGATTGTAAGTGTTGCTTTCGGAGTGCTTACAAATGCAGGCAATGAGCAAGCAAATTCTGAATCTCAAAATGCCTTAGCATGCTATAGTTTAGAAAAAAGATAATTGACATAAAAATGCCAAAAAAATAATGGAAAAAGTTATTTCTTTTTCTATTTTTTTATGTTATAATGTATACGAGGTATTTTACTCATGCCAAAAAAGAGGTGCTTTATGAAACATAAAAATTACATATTATTTATGTTATTAATAATGTTGTTTGGAATGAAAAATATATATGCAGAAGTATGTTATTACCAAACTACAGAAGTTTCTGTTGAATATAATTCAAATAATAATCAATTTACGATTAGACAAAGGGGAACTAAAACAAATATTTTAGCCGATAATGAACCTTTAATTAATAAGAATTCCAGTAAATCAGATAATTACACTGGTTTAACAGTAAACAAAATTTCTAATGCTTGCCCTAACTATATTGTATATAGAAGAAAAGAAAGAGCTTTGTGGTGGGCATCTGATGGTATATGGGGATTTGATAATTCTCAAGATGCAAATTCTTTTGCCAGTGCTTCTAAACAAGTTAATAAAATGTCCGCATGGACAAGTGACAAAAAAAGCATTACAAAAGAAGAATTTGAAGCTGGAATAACTAAAAATGTAAGCTATATAAAAAATGAAAAAATGGCTATAGCACTTGAAGGCGATGAATCTACAGTTGATTGCGGAGCAATATTTGGCTCAAAAGATGATCCAAGTAGTATTGCTTATATTATAAATGAAGTATTAATGTACCCAAAAATTATCATTCCAATACTAATTATTATTCTTGGCACATTAGATTTCTTTAAAGCAGTTATTGCACAAAAAGAAGATGATATGAAAAAAGCCCAAATGACTTTTATAAAGAGAGTTATTATTGGCGTAGCTATATTTTTAATTCCGGTATTAATAAATGTAATAATGTATCTAGCAGATATTGTATGGGAAGGCTTATATAGTAGTTGCAGCATATAAATAGGGAAGTGATATTATGAATTTTTTGGTAGCCGTCGGATTACCACTTTGGAGACAAGGCTTAAGGGGACTAGGTGCCCTTCTTTGTAATTTAATATATTGGCTAATATCATGCGTTTATCAATTATTTATAACATTAGCTAAAGTAAATTTTTTATCAACCAATGCTGTTGAACCAATATATCAAAGAGTAACAATGGTGCTAACAATCGTTATGACTTTTTATATAACGTTTGAATTTGTAAAATATGTTATTACACCAGATAACATTGAAGATAAAGAAAAGGGCGTTGGCAATATTTTACAAAGAATAGTTATTGTAATTATTTTAATTGCATTTGTACCTAAAATTTTTTCTTTAGCCTATTCATTACAAAGTAAAATTATTGAAAATCAAGTTATTTCAAAAATAATTTTAGGTAAAACTAATACAAACGTCGAACAAGTTGGCGGAGTTTTTTCTGCTAATATTTTAGGCTTGTTCTATGGGATAGATGAAGAAGCATGTGCTTCAGGTAGCGGTAATTGTGCCGATGCTGCAGCGCAAGTGGAAGAGAATCTAAGCAATCTAAGAAATAATGGTAAAATAAACTTATTAGAAGGTATAAATGAAACTGTAGAATCATCTTTGATTCGTTTTGATGGTTATACACCAGCTATTAGTTTTAATGGCTTCTTTGCCATTGGCGTTGGTGCGTTCATTTTATATGTTCTCGCATTATATAGTGTTGATGTTGGTATAAGATATGCCCAATTACTATTTTTACAAGTAATGGCTCCAATTGCCATTATGGGATACATCTTACCAAAAAAAGATGGCATATTTCAAAAATGGACAAAACAATGCCTAACAACTTATGTAGATTTATTTATTAGAATTGCTATTATTTACTTTATATTATTATTAATTGAAATTATTGGAACGGCTTATGATAGTGGAACGTTATTTGAAGGCTTGCAAATTTCAAAGACTTTGGAAACATTTGCATATATTATTCTTATTATGGGACTATTAACTTTTGCAAGTCGTGCTCCAAAACTATTGGGAGAACTATTCCCATCAAGTGGTGCTGCTGGCATAGGCTTTGGCTTCAAAGCTGGCGAACGTGTTGGCGCTCTAACAGCCAGAACTCTTGGTGCTGCCTTAGGAGCTACTAAACTTGGAACAAATATGGCAAGACGTATTGTAAGTAATGTCAACAGAAATAGAGCAAATGGTCAAAAATCAATACTTACTAAAGAGGGCCAAGAGCAATGGCGACAGAGAAGAGAAAACAGACGTAAAGCTAGAAACTTACAAGATTTAAGTAACAGAACTGATGATTTAAATAGAGCAGAAGATGATTTAAGACTTGCTAATCGAAGATTAAATGATGCCAAAAGAAGAAATGCACCTCAATCAGAAATTGATAATTTAACAAGAGCAAGAGATGAGGCTTTATCAAGATATCAAAAACAAAGAGGCGGATTAAATGATTTAGTAGACATAGACAGAAGATTACATGATGCTAGACAAAGAGGCGATCAAGCTGAAGTTGAACGTTTAACTAAAGAAAGAAACGCAATAAAAGAAAAAATTAATACTAGTGGCTTAGGCGCAAATGAAATATATCAAGCTGATTTCACTAGATTCCAAAATGCTGGAAGAAATTTAGCGGCCGCTAATAGAGACTTAGATGAAAAAAAAGCAAGCGGAGATCCAACAGCAATTGCTGAAGCAACAAAACGACAAGCTGAGGCACAAATTGAATTCGATAAAGAAACTGCCAATATGCAGAAATATGGAAGTAGTGATGCCAATAGTCGCAAAAGTAATAAAGAAGAGGCTAAAGTTGTTGAAGCAAATAGACAAGCAGCAGAAACAGCAAGACAAAATCTTGAAAGCGCAATTGCAAGTGGCGATCAAGCAAGAATAACAGCAGCACAAGAAAATTACACAGCTGCTCAAACTCAATATGAAACTGCTCGTGCTAACTACCTTAATGAAGAAAATGTTAAAGCAGAAAATAAGCGTAATCAACTTATCAAAGATCTTGAACCACAGATTCAACAAGCAAATGAACAAGTAGCTGAAGATAGTAATAAACAATATAAATCAATTGCGGGTGCAGCAATAGGTGGCATAGGTGCTACTGTTAAAACAATTGTGGCTGGAGCCGGTGCAACTAAACTTGAAGATATCACTAAAAAAGTTGATGATGCCGTTAAAAAAGATGTTAAACAAGTTGTTGAATTAAATAAATATTATGATGCCGGTGGAGCTGGTGGCATTCAAGGTGTTATTGATCGAACAGCTGCACAAATAGAAAAGAAAACTGGTATTGAAACGCAATATCAAAGAACCGTATTACACAATAAGGCTTTAGAGCCACAAATTAAGAAACTCGAAGCACAATCATCACTTACTAAAGATGTTAAATCAACTGCTGATAGTGCTGAAGATAGATTGAAAGAAAAAATAAATGAACTTACTCAAGTAGTGTCACCAACTGCAAAAATTAAAACTGGTTTAACTAATGCTGATGGAAGTACACAATACGCTGATATTGGAGCAAATGAAACAATTGGAGACTTACACAGAAAGTATGTTGGACGTGCTGAAAGAGCCAAAGCTGAAGCTGAAGCTGCCGCTAAGAGAGTCGATGATTTTGAAGGCACTAACACTATTTTGACAAAAGATCGTGATAGTTTAAGTGATGCAGACAAAGCAACATATGATACTGCAAAAGCTCAAGCTGATGCATTAAGAGCAAATGCACAAACTAAGGCAAAAGAAGCTGCTGATGCTGATTACGCCGTAACACAAGTCCAAAAGAATGCTGCAAGATATCAATATTCATCAATTCTTAAAGACATGGCCGCTGGTGAAAGCATTGATCATATCAAGAGCAAAAAATATGATAAAGTAGCTGTTGAAAAAGTACAAGATGCTCTTGAAAGTTTAAAAGTTTTAAGACAAAATCCTGAAGCGGTAGAAAAAATGAGAGAAAAATTAAAAGATAAACCTACTATATTGTCTGCATTCTTAAGTGGCAAAATTGAAGACTTTGAAACGCTTGATGAAATTAAAACGGCTGCTATTAATAGTGGAAATGAATATGAACGTATTCTTAAACAGCTTAAAGAAGAAAAGAGATATAGTGAGACAAGTAATGCTACTGCCGCTCAAAAGGCTGCTAACGACTTTAATGGTGGTAATAGCTAGTTTTAAAGAAAAAAGGAGTGTGATACTTTATGAATGGTAGTTTAGTACCTGCAAACACAAAAAGATCAACATTAGTATTAGGAATGTTTAGACCTATGCCTGATTTAGTAATATTAGCTAGTGGAACAATTGTTACAGTTGCTCTACTAGCTATATTCTCAAATTCTGCAACATGGTTGATGATACTCTCTTTATTACCAATGTTGATATGTGTCTTTTTGGTATTACCAGTACCAAATTATCACAATTTTTTGTGTGCTATTCAAAGTATTCTAAATTATTATAATGGAAGAAAAAATTATATTTGGAGAGGTTGGTGTATGCAAAATGAGTTCAAAGAAGATAAATAGTAAATATACTGAAGACTGGTTACCTGTTAAAAATATTGCTAATGGGATGATTGAATTAGATAACAAAATGAAAGTAACAGGAGTTAAAATAAGACCTAGAAATATCTTTATCTTAGATTCAAATTCTAGAAATAATATTATTTCTCAACTAAGAGTTTTTTATGATTCAATTGATTTTGAGTTTTGGTTAATATCTGCTGATAGACCTGTTGATATTTCCAATTATTTAGCTACTTTACAAATTCAATATAACCAAGAAGGTGATCCACGTATTAAAAAAATAATTAGCCAAGATATTCAAAAAGCTAATGATTTTATGCGTGATAATGTAACAGATACAGAGTTTTATATATTATTTAAAGAAAAAAATCCAGATATAATTCAAAAAAGGTTGCGAACACTGATGATGGGTTTATCAAATGCAGGCCTAGATTCAGTCCAGACATCTAATACAGATTTAAGAGTTGTCTTAGATAGTTTCTTAAATGGGGGAATGACAACAGATAGTAAGGTGGTGTTGCCAAATGAACATTAAATCACAACTTGCCCCTAAGGGATTACAATTTAACGCAGCTGATTTCGTTATAAGTGGTAAATATGCTACTATTTTAACAGTTATTTCATATCCAAGAATTATAGATGATGGCTATTTATCAGACTTAACAAATATACCAGGTGTTAAAGTTGTTATAAAACATATACCAGTTTCATCAACAATTTTACACAAAATGTTAAATAATGAGTTAGCCGAACTTAGACAACGATACCAAAATGAAAGGGATAATACAATTCTAGAGAGAATTAGACAAGATATTGATTCTCTAGAAACATTTATTCAACAATATACGCAATCCCAATCAAGGAGTTTCGATTTTCAATTACATATAATGATTACTGCTGATACAAAAGAAGAATTAGAAAATAAAAGAACTAACTTAAAAACATATCTTGATGGTATGGAAATGACAGGTATTCAATTAAGATTTGAACAAGAAAGAGTTTTAAAATCTATGCTTCCTATCTTTGGTAAACAAATAATTGAAGATAGAGTAGGTTCTATAATGCCATCTCCAACAATTGCCTCAATGTACCCATTCATTTTTGATAGTTTAAAAGATGATGGCTTATCAACATTATTAGGTGTTGAGTTTTCTGGTGGAGTAGTTTTATTCAATCAATTCTTATATCAAATAAAAAAAGAAAATAACCGTAATAATGCCAATATGATTATTTTAGGTTCATCTGGTAGTGGTAAATCAACAGCTGCTAAACTAATTTTACGTAGTCATATTAGAAATGGTTATCAGATTGTTTGTGTTGACCCTGAAGGTGAACTAACTGAAATGACTAAAGCCTATGGCGGTGAAGTTGTTGATCTTGGTAAGGGTGGTCAATATGGTATGATTAACCCACTAGAAATTGTTATGGATAGTGATGATGAAACTATTCAAAATCAAGGATTAGGTTATACAATATTAACATCAACTCTTCAAACATTGAAAGCTTTTATGAAGTATTACTCACCTAACATTGAAGAAGATGTTTTAACTTTATTTGGCGAAATGGCTCTTGAAACATATGCTAGATTTGGAATTGCATATAATACTAATTTTTCTAACTTTACATCAAAAGATTTTCCAATTATGCAAGATGTTTATATTACTGTTACAAGTAAATTAACATCTATGACCGAAAAAACTCACGAAAGAGATGTTTTGGAAAGACTTGAATTGAAATTAAGACCATTAGTAAAAGAACTACAATATTATTTCAATGGCCATACAACTATTGATACTACAAATGAATATTTAGTATTTAATATTAAAGAAGTAATGAATTCAGATGTCAATATTAGAAATGCTTTATTATTCAATGTATTAAAATATGCTTGGAGTTTATGTTTAAATCCAAATAAAAATACAGTTTTATCAGTTGACGAAGCCCATGTATTATTAGGTTCACAAAATGAGCTTGGAGCTGAATTTTTAGCCCAAGTACAAAGAAGAGCAAGAAAATATAATACAGGAACTATTATAATTACTCAACAACCATCAGACTTCGTTGCTAATAATATGATAATGCATGGTAAAGCCATTTTTGATAATGCCTCATATTACTTAATTATGGGATTAAGAAAACAAGCGGCTGAAGATTTAGCCATGCTTGTCGATTTAAATGATAATGAAAAAGAAAATATAAAGAGATATAATCAAGGAGAAGCACTATTTGTATGCGGTAATCGAAGAATGCAAATAGATGTAACATTAACTCAAGAAGAATTAGATTCATTTGGTTCAGGTGGTGGATTATAATTAATAGCTAGTAGTAAAGGCGGTGATTTGAGTGGATGAAGAAGAATTAATAGAGCAACAGGAACAACAAGCTGCAGAATTAGAATCTAGTAAAAAAACATTAAAAACTGCCGCTCAAGGTGTAGCAACCGCATATGGAGGCAAACTTGGTGGTAAAGTTGTAGATGGTTTAAGTAAAACTAAACTAGGAGATCGAGTATTAACGCGTGGCGCTAAAAGAGCTAATAAAAATCGTAGATTTAGAAATGCTGCCCAAAAATTAGATAATTCAGGAGCGTTAGATGCAGCTAATAATGCTTTATCACCAAGTGGCGCTGCTAATAATTCAACAACAACTCAAAGTAAAAGCAATACAAATCAAAAATCGAATATTTCTTCTACTACTGCTACTACTAGCAAATCAGGACTACCCCAAATAAAGTTAACTAATCCATTGGTCTTAAAACTAATTTTAATATTACTGCCAATAACGGTAATTCTTCTTATGTTTATAGTCATTTTTGTCGATGACGAAGAAAGCTCGTCTGGTGGCTTAGCAACAAGTGGATACTATGCTATGCGCTGTGAAGAAGTTACAGTTATCATGACAGATAAGAGCAAGGGATATGAGGTCACTGGTACTGGTACATATGCCCTTGAAGACTATGTTGCTGGCGTTGTCAGTGCGGAAGTCGGAATGTTCAATAATTTAGAAGTATATAAAGAATTTGCCTTAGCTGCTAGAACTTACTTTTTAACACATGATGATAATTGTACAATTGAATCAAGTGATCGTAAACAAGTTTTTAGGGATATAACCGATAGAAGTGTTTATCCTTATGCAGATTTAATATATCAAGCAGTTGAAGAAACAAAAGGACAAGTTCTCCTTTCAAATAATGAATTATTTAGTGTTGGTTATGATGCTTTTTGCAGTATTGCTGTCGATGATAATTATTATACAATTAAACAAGCAAATCAAAAAATTCCTCGTAGTTGGGTAGATAGCCAGAGTGGTATCAGTGAATCATGGAAACAGGGAACATGTGCAGGAAATCATGGGCGTGGCTTAAGCCAATGGGGCTCATATTATTTAGCCACTGAACAAGGCTTAAAACATAACGAAATTTTAGAGTATTATTTATCAGATAATAACATTACCATAAGTACAGGCTCATTTATGTCATCCATTGCTGGACTAGAAATCAAAGATACTACCAATGCTACAGAGTTGCATCAAAATCTGTCTTCATACTTAGCTGCGAATGGATCATCAATTGAAACTTTGAATGCTGCAATTCATGATAATGTCATAAAAAATGGTGCTGGCTCGCGTGCTGGCGTTGTTACCGCCGCCGTATCACTAGTTAATTTTCTATATGATGGTGGTCATATACGTATCCCATATTATTGGGGTGGAAAATATCAACATATTGGTGTTGATCCGAACTTTGGAAGTCAGACTAGTGCATCGACTTCGTCACATGGATCAACATTCTATTACTCTGGATTCGACTGCAGCGGTTTTGCAAGCTGGGCAATCAGAAATGGTGGATATAATTTTTCAAGACATACAACAGCAACTTTCCATAGTGCCTTTAGTGGAGATAGCTGTGATATAGGAAACTCATCATGTATTGGCCAACCTGGGGATTTAATTAATTCAAATGGTTGTCACGTTCAGATGATTGTATCGGTTGATGAATCAAGTCAAAGATATTATGTTGCAGAATCAACAGGTAGTTATGGATTGATTATAAGACCTTGGAATATGCACTCAGGAAATTGTGGTAATACACCAACTAGAATTCTTCATTTAGATAATTTCTATAACAATCGTAGTAATGTCGATAATAATTACTAAAAGGGGAAAATATGAAAAAAAGATTATTAATAATTAGTGTCTTATTGTTTTTAACAGGTTGTTCTTGTCAATATAATGTTACTATAGATGGCAATAAATATAAAGAAGAAATAAGATTAATTGGAAGTGATGCTACAGAAATAAGTAGCTTTAACAATAATTGGCAAGTACCTGTCGATAAAGACGATTTTAATGTAGGAACAGATCCAGATAGCACTTTAGAAAATAATTCCAATATCTACAAATATACTTTACAAGGAAATACTTTAACCTTTACCTCAGATTTTACAACAAATGGATATCAAAATTCTACTGCTGTATCGAACTGTTATAAAACATTTACTGTTCAAAATTATCCAGATAGTACCATTATTTCTAGCAGTCAAAATACCATTTGTTTTGATAAGTATCCAACTTTAGATAGTGTCTCTATCAACATAACTGTTGATAGGGGAGTAAAAACTCATAATGCTGATAGTGTAAATGGTAAAACATATACATGGCATTTAACAAACAGTAATCATGATAAAGGAATAAATTTAATTCTTATAAATGATAATCCAGACAATGCTACCAAATCGGATGATAAAAAAGATATCAAACCAAACAATAATGAACGCCGTAATAACAACATAACATATTATGCCTTTTGTGGTATCTTATTAGTTATTATGGTAATAGGGTATTTTATATTTAAAAATATGGTGAAAAAGAATAGTGAAATGGATGATTAATATCATTCATTTTTCTTGATAGTTTTAATCTTGTATGATATAATTTAAATGATTAGCGAGGTGTATAAAATGAAATTTAGCGCAGAACCTAAAGATGTTATAATTTTTGGTATATTTTGTGTATTTTTATTATTATTATGCTCATTAGTAGTTGTAAATGCTAGTTATTTAGCAAACTTTGGATATTTTTATGGTTTAAATCCTTTTAAAGGGTTTGCTCCTAAATATATTGCTGCTACATTCATATTATTCTTTTTAGCATTAATTGGTATTTTTACAGCTGTTAGTTCATATTTCTTTGATAGAGAATCTGGTTTCGGATTTAGTTTCGGTAGTAAAAAGAATGATGGCTATTCAAGTTGGGCTAAAAAAAATGACGTAAAGAAACAATTGGTAAAAGTAGACCCAAAAGCCTATAAAGCAGATGCAGCGGGATTAGTCGTTATTAACGATGGTAAAAACTTATGGGTTGATAATGGTGAAGCTCATAACATCATCGTTGGTTCTACTGGTAGTGGTAAAACTCAAATTGTCGTTTTCCCAATGGTTTACTCTTTAGCTAAACATAGTGAATCAATGATCATAACCGACCCTAAAGGTGAAATATATGAACAAACAGCCACTATGTTAAAAGAAAGAGGCTATAATATAGTTATTTTAAACTTTCGTAGTCCACAAAATGGTAATAGTTGGAATCCCATGGCTTTGCCTTATCAATTATATAAAGAAGGTAATACTGATAAAGCTATTGAACTTTTAGATGACCTAGCATTAAATATTTTGTATGAAGAAAAGAATGGAAATGCTGATCCATTTTGGGAAAAATCAGCAGCTGACTATTTTACTGGTCTTGCTCTTGGATTATTTGAAGATGCCACTGAAGAACAGATTAACTTAAATAGCATGAACTTGATGTCAAGTTTAGGTGAAGAAAAATTTGGTGGACCAAATAACAATTATATTAAAGAATATTTTAATTCTAAAGATCCATCACGTCCTGCTTATGTAAACGCTTCAGGTACTGTTTATTCAGCTGAAGATACAAAACAAGGAGTCCTATCAACATTTAAACAAAAAATCAAATTATTCTCATCACGTGATAATTTATCTGAAATGTTAAGCTATAGTGACTTCGACATGAAAGAAATTGGCAGACAAAAAACAGCTGTCTTCATGATTGTTCAAGATGAAAAGAAAACATTACATCCACTTGCTACAATCTTTATTAAACAAGTTTATGAAACATTAATTGATGTTGCTCAAGAATCTGGTGGAAAATTACCATATAGAACTAATTTTATTTTAGATGAGTTTGCTAATATGCCTCCTCTTAAAGATGTTACTACGATGGTAACTGCTGCTCGTTCAAGATTAATTAGATTTACCTTTATTATTCAGAACTATGCTCAGTTAACCCAAGTTTATGGAAAAGAAAATGCTGAAACAATTAAAGGTAACTGTAATATTATGTACTTAATAAGCAATGAATTACAAGCACTTGAAGAATTAAGTAAATTATGTGGTGAAAAGAAGTCTAAAGAAAAAGATAAGACAGCTTCAACACCATTAGTAACTGTTAGTGATTTACAAAGATTACAACAGTTTGAAACTATTTCATTAAGACTAAGGACAATGCCATTTAAAACAAAATTAGTTCCTAATTTCAAAATGGATTGGGGTAAAAAATACGCTAAAGCCGCTTATCCGACTAGAGAAAAGAAAGAAGTCGCTTTATTTGATATAAGAGAATATGTCAAAGAAATGAAAAAGAAAAAAATGGCTGCCATGATGGGTGATACTTCAAATAATGGTGGTCAATCGCTAAATCCAATGACAAGTGGTATGAATAACCCAATGTTTAGTCCAAATCCATTTGCGATGGGGATGCCTAATCCATTTTCAGGCTCTGGCATGCCTCGTGAAGAAAGTGGCGGATTTAATGTCGATGATTTGGTAAAAAGAATAGATGCCAAAATTGCTGAATTAGAAGAAGAAGAAAGAAAAGAAAAAGAAGCCGAAGAAGCTAACAATCGAATGGTTACTGAACAGAAACAAGAAGTTATTCCTCAAACTGTTAAAACTCCAATAATTGTCGAAGAAAAATCTAGCCAAGCACAACCAAATAATAATGTTATCTTATCAGAACCTACTATAAATATACCAACTAGTGAAATAAATGATAAGTCTGAATCAAGAGATAAGGCTAATATTGCCGAATTATCTAAACAAAATACCGAAGTATATAACAACAAGAACGATGATGATAATTTCTTTGATGATTTCTTCAGTGATGAGTAGGTGAATAACAATGGAAATTAATAATTACTTAAATATTGCTAAAGGAAAAATAAACAATAAAAAAATCAAAACATTTATTTTGGCCACATACGCCGGTATATTCATTGCCTTAGCTGGTATTTTATCGACAGTGGTATCAATTTCAATTACGAATTATAGTGTATCAAAATTAATATCTGCTTTAGTATTTCCAATAGGGTTAATCCTAGTAATTTTAATGAAGACAGAACTATTTACTGGTAATTCCTTATTGGTAATACCATTATTAAAAAAAGATATAACTTTAAAAGAATTATTAAGAAATTGGTTAGTTGTCTATCTAGGAAACTTATTTGGATCATTAATTATATCGCTATTAATAGTAAATACTCCTTTAAGAGATGTTTTATCTGATAAAATATCTGTAATAGCCAATGCAAAAATATCATTTAGTTTTATTGAAGCGATTATTTTAGGCATTCTTTGCAATTTTCTCGTATGTTTATCTGTTTTCTTAGCCTCTAATGCTAATACAATAACCGAGAAAGTAATTGTAATTTTCTTACCAATATTTACCTTTGTCGCTTTATCGTTTGAACATAGTGTTGCTAATATGTCATATCTATCCCTTGGATATTTATTAGATGGTGGCATAACATTAATGAAATTATTCATAAATAATTTATTACCAGTAACTATTGGTAATATCATCGGCGGCACGATTTTAGGTATATCAGTATACTATCTAAGAAAAGAGTAATCTTTTCTTTTTCTATGACTTTATAACTTATTGCGTAAAATCCTAGCGAATATAATAATACTAGGTGATAATATGAATGAAATAAGTATATCTGAATTATCAAAAATTAACAATCCAATAATAATTGATATTAGAGATAATTATAGTTATAATGAAGGACATATAAAAAATGCCTTAAATATTCCATATTATAGCTTATTATCAAATTATTCATTATATTTAAATAAACATGAAAGGTATTATCTATATTGTAATTATGGTCATCAAAGTAAAGAAATAAGCGATAGATTAAATATGTTTGGGTATAATACCTATTATGTCAAAGAAGGCTATTTATACTTTAAAAATACTTTAAAATAATATATAATATAAATAGGTGATAATATGTTGGAATATATAATAATTGGTCTTCTAGTAATTATAATAATATTAATTATTATCTTACTATTTAGAGGCAATAATAGTTTAATTGAAAAATTAGGTCGTGTCGAAACTACAACTATTAAAGAATTGTCCGATTTTAGAAATGATTTATCAAAAAGTATGACTGAAGATTTTGATAGATTAGAAGAAAAAGTAGATAAAAGATTAAACTATATAAACGATAAAGTTAATGAAAGATTGGACGAAAATTTTACTAGAACAAACAAAACATTTACTAGTGTCTTAGAAAGATTATCAAAAATTGATGAAGCTCAAAAGAAAATTGAAAATCTATCAGGTGATATTGTATCTCTTCAAAGTATTTTAACTGATAAAAAGAGTAGAGGTATTTTTGGCGAAGTTAATTTAAAACACATCTTAGTAAGTGTCTTTGGTGAAAAAAATGACAAGATATATCGTCTTCAATATACACTGCCAAATACAACTATTGCTGATGCTGTTGTCTTTACGCCAGAACCATTAGGCACGGTAGCTATTGACTCAAAATTTCCACTTGAAAATTATCGTCTTATGGTCGATAAGTCACTTAGTCAAAGCGAACGTTCTATGTATGAAAAGGCATTTAAAGCTGATGTCAAAAAACATATTGATGCCATCAGTAGCAAATACATTATTCCCGGTATAACCTCTAATCAAGCTATTATGTTTTTACCAGCTGAAGCTATCTTTGCTGAAATAAACGCTTATCATAACGATTTAATTGAATATGCTTATAAAAGAAACGTTTGGATAACTTCACCAACCACTTTAATATCATCTCTAACAACTATTCAAGTATTACTAAAAAATATGGAAAGAGATAAATACGCCAAAGTTGTCCATGATGAATTAACTAAATTAGGTATTGAATTTTCGAGATATAAAGAAAGATGGGATAAATTAGCAAGAAGTATTGAAACCGTCAACAAAGATGTCGATGCACTAAATATAACTTCAGATAAAATTACTAAAAAATTTGAATCAATTAGCGATGTAAAACTAGATGATAACAAATATTTAGAATAATAAAATACAGGTCATTAGAATACACTATTATAGGTGATTTTAGATGACCCGTATTTTTTTCTTCCTTTTTGGTTTTGGATTAATGACATTAGGCTTTGTTTATATTATATTATATTTAAATTTACTTACAATTGGGTATAATTTTCCATATTATGTTAATTTTATTATTAGAAGAATAGAGTGCTATTTTTCAATAATTGGTTTAATAATAATGAATCTATCAGTATACTTAAAAGGAGATAAAAACTATGGAATATGTTTATGACATTGTTCTTAATTTTCAAGATAATTACTATGATTTTTATGAATGGCAAAAGACTGATAAAATAATTAATATAAAAAGACTTCCTATCTATAAAGTATCAATTAAAGATTATCTAAATATAAAAAATAATAAGGTAACTATTAAAAGAGATAGTCTTCCGAAAGCCAATAAAGTATTTCTAATAACTAGTGGAATTGAAATATTAGGACTATTTATTGATAATCATGGAAAAGTATTAAAAAAGAGTAGCTTAATTTTTGAAGAATCTGATGATATTCTAGAAGATAAAGATAATTTTAAACAAATAAAAATTGTTTATCATATTGATGAACCAATAAAACAAAATAATAAAGGAAGAATAGAAATAGAAAAGATTAACTATATAAATGAATACATAAAGAAATTAGATTATAAAAAAGATGAATATTTACTTAAATATATTTATTATGACATATATAATGAAGAAGAAGATGACGCAAATAAGATATATAATCACTTAAGAGAATTATCTAAAAAAAATGTAAGTAAAATTTATCAAAGTATAAAAAGAATAAATATAGAATTAAAAAAATAAAAGTTCTCCATTTTGGAGAACTTCTATTTATATTCACTTTTGTATTTTTTATAATCATCAGCAAGTTTTGAATCATTAAATTCTATTCCAGCTTCTTCACGCATGTTAATTAATGATTTAGAATACAAGTTTTCATCATTATTCTTCTTTTCTTCAGCTAAAATTTCTTTAACATCATCTTTTACATCCTTAAGCTCAGGTTTATCTTTTTGTGCTTTTTTGTAAACAATATGATATCCATATGAAGTTAACACTGGTGTCTTACTATAAGTACCAACTTTTAGATTCTTACATTCTTTTAAGTAAGCACTTTCAAGTGATGCATTAAATGCATTATAGCCTAAATCCTCATTAATTATTTTATCTTTATATTCAGAAATTACATCATCCCATGATTTTCCACTATCTAATGCTTTAATAATTTCATTAGCTAACTTCTTAGCTTCTTCATCTGTTAATCCATCGCTATCATCATCACTCTTAATACTAACTAAGATATGTTTTGAATCAACATCACCAAATACTTCATCTTTATAGTATTTTTCAATTTCATTATCAGTAACCAAACTCAATGCATAATCTTCATAATACTTATTCTTACGATAATCTAATCTTAAACTTTCTAAGAATGCTTTTTCATTACTAAATCCATATTGACTTAAGAACTTATCTTTAGTATACCCATAGTTTTTTTCATAAGCAGAGTAGTAGTAATCAGCAGTACTTTTAATTTCATTTTCCATCTCATCGGTAGATGGATATTTTTCAGATAATATCATATCATCAATTGTGTTTAATAAAACATTTACTGAATAATATTCTTTCATATCTTCATATAAGTCATCTGCTGTAATTACACCATCCTTAAGAGTTACAACAGGTTGTGTACCATCCTTAAGTGTTGCAATTCTATCAGGCCAAAACAAGCATCTAAATATTAATGTTGCTAGTAAAAAACCAACAATAAATAAAATGATTGGCCATCTGTAATTATCTACTTTTTTTATAACAGATATCATTTTATCAGTATTTATTTGTTTCTTTTCCTTGACTTTCTTCTCTTCAATCTTTTTTTCCTTTTTATTTTTTTTCTCAGTAATTTTTTCTTCTTGTTTACTAACTTTTTCTTTTTGTGTCTTCTTAGCGTCTTTAGCCATCATCAAATCTCCTCTCTCTAAACACAATATATATCATAGCAAAAAATAAAATTAATTTCAATAGTTATCTTAAATTATGGGTAAAAACCCATATTTAATAACTTTAATTTTATTTTAGCTTAAACACGCACATTTTTCTTATTATTCCATAAAATAATGTGAAAAGATAAAAAAAGGAGGATTAAAAATATGGGAAACTGTGGAAACGGGTCTTCAAGTGCCATTGTTCTAGTACTATTTATTTTATTAATAATCATACTTGGAGCATGGATATAGTATAAAGGAGGTATATCATGAATTCATGTGATAATAAGTGCCATCATACCACAAGTAGTGGTAATGGATTTTTAATCGTACTAGTCTTATATATTTTATTAGCCATAATATTTGGTTATCATTATATATAAAAAAATTACTCTTAATGAGTAATTTTTTTATATACATCTTTAATATCCATTTCTAAGTTTTTTCTATATTTAGGAATAACATGTAAATGAAAATGCTTAACTTCTTGAACAAAACCATTATTCTGAATTAATGTAAATCCAGGTGCATCAAGTTTGCTTGTTACCAATTTAGCCATATCCTTTGCCATCTTCATAATATGATTAAGTGTTTCTTCTGGAATTGTATTAATATCTAAAGTGTGCTCTTTAGGAATTATTAACGTATGTCCAGGAGCATAAGGATTAATGTCAAGAAAGGCCATTATCAAATCATCTTCGTATAACTTATAAGAAGGAATTTCTCCTTTAATTATTTTACAAAAAACACAATCCATATTTATCACCAAGACAATTATATCAGAAAAAATAAATATTTTAAATAAAAACCTTGCATTTTAAAAAATATAATGATATTATTAAATATGAATAGAGGAGTGATAAAGATGGATAACAAAAGTAGAGATATATTTTATGGAGTTGTAGCAGTTGCCACTTTAATCGTTGCTTTAGTAGGTGCAACATTGGCATATTTCTCAATAGCTACTGGATCTGGAGAAGGATCAGTAAGTGCCAAAGCTGCTACAGTAAGTATTGAATATAATGATGGACAACAAGTAACAGCAGCAGCTGATAAATTAATTCCTTCAACATTAGATGTTGTAAAAACAATTTATGAAAGAAAGAGTGCTGATTTTGGCTCAGAAGCAGCTTCTAGAGCTAATATTTGTACTGATGTCAATAACAAACAAGTATGTAGCGTTTATCGTTTTTCAATAAAAAGTGATGCTGAAAGAACCATTACAGCCACTTTAAATTCTGAATCAAATGGCTTTACATATTTAGCATACGCTGTAAGAGATGTAACCAATAATACTTGGCTAACACTTGATAATAATGCAGATGGAGCTGTACAATACATTGCCTTATCTGCTTGCGGTGACGAAGGAAGTGAGTGCTTCACACTTGATAGTAGTAACGTAAAAACATATAGCACTAATCCTCAAGCAATTTATTCAATATTTGGTTATGATAGTGAGTCAAAAAATGTTACTAAAACTGTCGGTACTACAGAACAAGTATATGATTTAGTATTATTCTTAAATGAAAATAACAAACCTCAAAATATTGATCAAGGAAAAGAATACACTGGAACAATTATTGTCGAAGCTACTGATAATACTGATTCAATCATAACAGGTAAAGCAAATTAATTAACCAAAAAAAGCATTTGTTATTGCTTTTTTTTTCTATCTATTGTATTATTATAATAGGTGATAATGATGATAGAGAATAGCAGCGAAAAGAAAAAATTATTCTACATGATAGTTCTAATTCTAACACTTATTACGATGATAATTGGAGCAACTCTTGCTTTATATAAACTGGTTGGAAGCCAAAAAGAAGAAGGTACTGTTTTGTATACAGGTACTTTACAAATTAACTATATTGATGGTACTTATATAAATGATCCTGAATTATATCCTTTAACTAATGTAAACTATAATACATATGATAAAGTATATCGTAACACTTTTGCCGTAACTAGCACAGGAACCCTTGATCAAACAATTATGATTGATTTAAATGTTTCTTTAAATGAGTTTAACGAGAACACTCTTAAATATGCTATTTATAACAGTGAAGGTAATCAATTAAAAACTGGTTATGTTCCAAAGAGTGGCAAAGTAAATTTAACAAATAATATTTTTCTAGCCCATAGTTCAACTGCTCGCTATACCTTAATTATTTGGTGGGATAATAAAGGATATAATCAAAATGATGAAATGGGTTCACGCATTTCTGGAGAAATAATGGTCTATGCAAAACAAGTAAAATATTAAAATGTAATAAACGAAGGAGCTGATGGTAATGAATAGATTACCGACTAAACAAATTTATTTATTAGCTATTATTGTCTTTGGTATAATAACATTATCTGTTTATTCGACATATGCCATTTTTACTTTAGAAAGTGAAAGCAGCGATATTGTAAGTATAAAGACACCAAATAGTTTAGAAATATCATCAGATGTATTGGAATATCGTCAAGTAGCTGTTCCTAAAGATTCGTATATTACTACTGATGTTGATTTATATAATACTTTTGATTATGAACTATGTTATAGTATCTGGTATAAAGTATTGGGTGAAGAGAAAAATGTAAAACTATATGAAATAACAGACGATACCCTAACCGTAAGTAGCACAATTGAACCCGCTAGTAGTAAAAGAATTAGCTTATTAATTACAAATGATAATAATCAGCCAGTTAAAATTAAATTTGGCTTAACGTATATCAAAAATGAAGGTACATGCCAATTAAAGATTTCTGAAGATAAATCATTAATCGCTAATACTATCAATAATCCTAAATTACTTACTGATACTCTTATAAATAATACTGAAATAATAAATAATGAGGCTGGCTATTTAACTTATAAGGATAATTCAAATATTATCCCTTTAGCAAAAGATGAAACAATATACATATCAGATAAATTTACTTATCGAGATGAATTATTTACTTTAACTGCACCTATAGAAATAACTTCTAAGGATATTGAAAATTATAGTAATGGTTCATTCTATACGTGCCTTAACAGTGGTAGTTGCAATGAATTAATTAATATTAAAGAATTATCTTCTGATAATGAAGAATATCATATTATTAAATATAATTTATTAATTGGCTATCTTGCCGGATCTAATGGATTAAGAAGACTAACTAATAATAACTACAGTTATTATGGAGATAATCCAAACAACTTTATCTATCAAAATTGTACTAATGAATTAGACAATAAAACATGTGAATTATGGCGTATCATAGGTTTTGTCTATGATCAAAAAGAAGAAAAATATCTAACTAAACTTGTAAATACTTCTTATTTAAAGAAAACTAAATATAGCGAAGAATCACAAAAATGGTCCGATTCATTAATTAATAAATATTTTAAAGAAGAATATAGATTAAATAATAACTATATGGCCGAATATTCTTATAAACAAGAAAATCTTCTTAATTTAAAATCAAAAATAGGTAATATTAATTATTTACCTGACGAAATTGTTGATAAAGTATCTATCTTATCCTTATCTGATTATTTAAATGCTTCAATCTGCGAAAATAGAAATATTGAAGAGTATGATAGTGCTTGCCTAAAAAACAATTGGTTAAACAAAAATAATTCTGAATGGACAATGACTACTAAATATGAAGAACCATATAATGATAGTGAAACTGAAGAATTAATTACTCCTGAAAATAATACTATATATACAGTTGGCAATGAAATAAAAGATGAAACTATCGATAATGAGTTTAATGTAAGACCAGTAATCTATTTAAAATCAAGAATGTTACTTGTATCAGGTGATGGTACATTGGATAATCCATATATTATAAAATAACTTTACATTCGTAAAGTTTTTTCTTCTAATAGCCTGTTATTTTATGATATTATATATATGTAGGTGATAATATGAAAAAAGTGATTTTAGTAGATGGAAATAATTTAATGTTTCGTAGCTTCTATGCAACCTTATACTCTGGTGCTACAATGACTACCAAAGATGGCTTTCCAACTAATGCCTTATATGGCTTTGTCAATATGATGAATAAAATAATAACTGAAGAAAAACCTGAATACATCATGGTTGCTTTCGATATTGGAAAAACCTTTCGTCATGAAAAATATGACTATTATAAAGGTAAAAGAGATGAAACTCCAGCAGATTTAAAAAAACAGTTTCCTATCGCTAAAAAAATCCTTAATGCTATGGGCATTAAATACTTTGAATTAGAGGGATACGAAGCAGACGATATAATTGGCACATTTGCTAAAAAGATAGATGAAAATGATGATTTTATTGGAACTATTATCAGCAGTGATAAAGATTTATTACAACTAATCTCTG
The DNA here is from genome assembly GCA_946619755.1 of uncultured Clostridia bacterium. Taxonomy (GTDB): domain Bacteria; phylum Bacillota_I; class Bacilli_A; order RF39; family UBA660; genus RUG705. The sequence goes on along the minus strand of CAMOMI010000007.1, from coordinate 5,299 downwards.
ATGATGTCGATGTTAAATTATTAAAACCTAAAGATTATATTCGTATGAATCGTGATGTTTTCTTTGAGACATACGGTATTGAACCAATCAGAATGATTGACTTAAAATCACTTATGGGTGATGCATCTGATAACATTCCTGGTGTTAAAGGTATTGGCGAAAAAACTGCTATTAAATTACTTACTGAGTATGGTACCTTAGATGGCGTATATGAACACTTAGATACAATTAAAGGTAGTGTTCATGATAAACTAGCAAGTGACAAAGACAACGCCTATATGTCATATGATATTGCCACTATCTATCGTGAAGTTCCAATTGATACATCATTTGAAGGCATAAAATATACCGGGGAAGTAACCGATGAATTAATAGATCTTTTTAATGATTTAGATTTTCATTCATTTTTAAGAAAAGAAAATAAAAAAACAGAAACTAAAAATATCGATTATAAAATAATCGATAATCTAAATGATATTAAACTATCAAGTCCAGTATCTGTTTATTTAGAATTAGATAATGATAATTATCATAATGCAAATATTATTGGTATGAGCATTTATAATGAAAAAGAACATTTATATATAAAAGGAGAGAATCTTACTAACACAGATTTCCTAAAAGATATAGATATCTATACATATAACTATAAAAAAATATATTCCAGTTTAAAAAGAAGAAAAATGTATGTTCCTAACTGTGTGATGGATACCATGCTAGCCGGTTATTTATTAAACTATCCTGTCAAAGATGATATTGCTTATTTTGCAAATACCCTTAATTATGATATACCTATCTATGACAAAAAAGAAAACCTAACCGAAGATGAGTTTATCAAAAGAAGTTTAAATAAAACTTCATTTATCTATCACACATATGATGAATTATTAAATCAAATGAAGGACAATAATGTATTAGATTTATTTAAAGATATTGAACTACCATTATCCACCGTTCTAGCTAAAATGGAATTAAATGGTATTCGTATTGATAAATCAATTTTGGAAGATATGAAAAAAGATATTAAAGAAAAAATTGATGATATAAGTAGTAAAATATACAATTTAGCTGGGAAAACTTTTAATATTGCTAGTCCAAAACAATTAGGTGAAGTATTATTTGATGATTTAAATCTACCTCATGCTAAAAAGAACAAAACTGGTTATGTTACTGATGCTAATGTTTTAGGTAAATTAATTGAATACCCAATTGTTAGATTAATACTTGAATATAGACTATTAAATAAACTATATACTACTTATCTAGAAGGTATCTTATCATCAATAGCTCTTGATGGTAAAATACATACTATCTATACTCAAGCCTTAACTAGAACCGGTAGATTATCATCAATTGAGCCTAATCTTCAGAACATACCCGTTAGGAATGAATTTGGAAAATTAATTAGAAAAGCATTTATCCCTGAAACAGATTCATTGATTTTATCTTCAGATTATTCACAAATCGAATTACGTATCTTTGCCCATTTAGCTAAAGTAGACGAATTAATAAATGCTTTTAAAAATAATATGGATATTCATACTAAAACTGCCATGGATATCTTTAAAGTAACAGAATCAGAAGTAACTAAAAATATGCGTCGTCAAGCTAAAGCTGTTAACTTTGGCATTCTTTATGGTATTAGTCCTTATGGTTTAGCTGAAGATATTGGTATTAGTCCTAAAGAAGCCAAGAACTTTATCGATACTTATTTTCAAACTTATCCTGGTATTAAAGATTATATGAATAAAGAAATAGAAGAGGCACATAAAAACGGTTATGTCAAAACCATAATGAATCGTAAAAGAACAATCGATGAATTACAAAGCAGTAACTATATGCAAAGAAGCATGGGTGAACGTATGGCCCTAAATACTCCAATTCAAGGAAGTAGTGCCGATATTTTAAAGAAAGCTATGATTGAAATTGATGATGCCTTCACTAAAGAAAACCTAGAAAGTACTATGTTACTTCAAGTACACGATGAATTAATCTTTAATGTAAAAAATAATGAGTTAGAAAAAGTAAAAGAAATAGTTAAGAATATTATGGAAAATACCATAGAATTATCCGTACCATTAGTTGTAGATATTGAAACTGGAACCAATTGGTACGATGCAAAGTAGGTGAAGTATTATGCCAGAACTACCAGAAGTAGAAACTGTTAAAAATGGATTATTAAAAAAAGTTAAAGGTAAAAAAATTACTAAATGTATTGTTAGATGGGATGGTATTATTGCTTATCCAAGTCCTAAAGAATTTATTAAAGAAATTGAAAATCAGACTATTAATGATATCAAAAGAAGAGGAAAATTCTTAATGTTTATCTTAGACGACTATTACTTAACAAGTCATTTGCGTATGGAAGGAAAATACTTTATTAAAAATCCAGAAGAACCATTATCTAAACATGATCATGTCATTTTTACCTTAGATAATAAAGAAGAACTAAGATATAATGATACCCGCAAATTTGGTAAAATGCACTTAGTCAAAAAAGATGAATTATATAATAGTCCTATATCTAAATTAGGAAAGGAACCATGGGATAAAGATTTAACAGTTGATTATTTAAAAGATAAATTAAATAAGAAAAAAGCAATCAAAACTTTACTATTAGATCAAGAAATTATTACTGGTATTGGTAATATCTATGCTGATGAAATATTATTTACATCAAGAATAAACCCGGAAACCAATGGCTGTGATTTAACAGATAAAAACTTACAAGATATTATTAATAACACCAAAAATATTCTAGAAAAAGCTATTAAAATGGGTGGAACTACCATTCATACCTATACGGCTGTTGATGGTATTACTGGCAGATTTCAACAAGAGTTGTTGGTTCATGGAAAAAAAGATGAAGAATGTCCTAATTGTAAAACAAAAATAGTAAAGATCGTTGTTAACACAAGAGGTACATATTATTGCCCAAATTGTCAAAAATAGAACAATATTGTTCTTTTTTTTTGCCCTCATTTTTTATTAAAAATTTATTTAAAACAGTTGAATACATAATAGCAAAATAATTATCAGGAAATAACAAGGATAGTTTTTCTTAATTAATCAAGATACATTTAGATTATTCAATAATGATATGTTAGTTACGCCAAACTATGCATTAGATAGCCAACTTAGAGTATATAATAACATTGGCCTAAGAGAAATATTAAAACTTCAATCATTAGATTAAATTTATGGAAAAATAACTGAAGCAAAAGGTGCTAAAGTAAAAAAATTGATTTCATCAAAATAAAGTTATATAAATTATAAAAAAAATTAATTACAGAAAACAATTTATATCAACCTTAAATAATAAATTGTTTTTAACACTATTTTGACAAAAACAAACAAATGTGCTATCATATTTCCTCGAAAACGGGGGAAATAATATGGAAACAATTAGTTTAACTAAGAAAAGATTTGAAACATTAACTCCTTATGAATTACCTAATTATGTCTATAACACGGAAGGTACGTTATATGTTTTACCTATAAAGAATAGATGGACTACCCAATTAAAATTATTAAAAAGACTATTTTTAACCAATGGTAAAGTATTTGGAAATAAACTTCAGACTATCAATTCATTAATTGATAATAAAGAAGAACTTAATATTGAAGAAATAGTATTTCCAGAAAAGATTGCTACTGTTGGTGGTGAAATAGTAGGCTTTACCATGCCCTTAATTGATTCCATAAATTTATCAACTGCTCTAAGATCAAAAGAAATAGATAATGAAAGAAAAATAAAATATTTGCGTCAAATAGGTATGATTCTCGAAAAAATGAAATTAAGAAGAGATTATACCAGTGTATCTGAATTTTACATTAATGATTTACATGAAAGTAATTTTATAGTAGATAAAAATGATACTGTAAAAGTCATTGATATTGATTCATGTAAAATAAATGGTAATGACATATTTAACAGTAAATATTTATCCCGTAAATCATTTATAAAAGAAGTATATAAATATGTAAAAAATAGTGAATGTAATAGTGATTATACCTATCATAAATATTCAACTGATATCTCAGGAGCTTTTATCCCTGATCAAAATACTGATTTATATTGTTATATAATTGTAATATTAAATTTCTTATATGGTGATAATATTCAAAATTTTACCCTTCAAGAATTTTATGATTATTTAGAATATTTACAATATATCGGTGTTGATAAAGAATTATTATCATATTTTGAAAAAATAGCGACTTGTTCAGAAAATGAAAATCCATATGAATTATTAGATAGTTTAATTCCATTTATTGGTCGTAGTAACTATCATGTATATTCATATCTTAAAAAGAAATCATCTAAATAAAGTATTAGATGATTTTTAGTTTACTTAAAACTTTATTTTTGCTATAATTAAACTAGGTGTTAGATATGGATTATAGTATTAAAATAAATGAGTTTGAAGGCCCCTTAGATTTACTCCTTCATTTAATAAAACAATCTAATATTGATATCGTTGATATTGAAATAAATGAAATAACTAAACAATATCTAGATTATATTAATAAGATGGAAGAATTAAATATTAATGTTGCTGCTTCCTATTTAGTAATGGCTGCTGAATTAATGGAAATTAAATCTAAATCATTACTACCAGTTACTGAAGAAGAAGTTGAAAATGAAGATGAAGAAGTTATTTCCAAAGAAAATCTTATTAATAAATTAATAGAATATCAAAAATATAAAGATATGGTTAATACCTTTAAAGAAATGGAAAACGATAGACAAAAAATCTATGTTAAAGCCCCAGAAAAAATTAGTAACTATATTGATAACGTAATTATCAATAATGATGATGTAACAGTCGATGACTTAGTTGCTGCTTTTAAAAAATTTTTAGAAAGAGTAGACCGTGAAAAACCTATTACTACTAAAATAACCACTAAAGAATATAGTGTAAAAGAAAGAAAAAAACATATTAGAAATATTTTAAAAGAAAGAAAAAAAGTTCTATTTACAGAATTATTTGAAAAAAATGATGTAGGTTTTATTGTTGTAACTTTTTTATCAATCTTAGAAATGGTTAAAGAAAAAGAAATAAATATTAGACAAGATGCCAACTTTAAAGACATAATGATCGAGGTGAAAGAATGAAAGGCATAATTGAAGGATTATTATATGTTCAAGGTGATCAAGGATTAACAATCGATCAAGTATCTGATATCTTAGAAATTACTCCTGAAGAGGCTAAAGGACTAATCTTGTCACTAAAGCAAGACTATATTGATGAAGATAGAGGTTTAAGAATTAATTATTTAGGTAATTCATTTAAAT
>CAMOMI010000006.1 GCA_946619755.1 uncultured Clostridia bacterium | reverse complement strand
GCTTTATGTCTAAGTTCATCTATTTCATCATTTATTTTAGCATCTTTTTCAATATAAGTATCTGTACTAGGAACATATGCTTCAGGTTGATAATAGTCATAATATGAAACAAAGTATTCAACTCGATTATCAGGAAATAATTCTTTAAATTCACTATATAACTGACCAGCTAATGTTTTATTATGAGCTAATATTAAAGTAGGCTTATTAACTTCTTTAATTACATTAGCAATCGTAAAGGTCTTTCCTGTACCAGTAGCTCCCAAAAGAACTTGATGTTTTTTTCCACTATTAACACCATCTACTAATTCTTTTATTGCTTTTGGCTGATCTCCACTAGGTGCAAATTTTGATACTAAATTAAACATATTATCACCCTTATTTATCTACTATTTCTTCGCTATATAATTCTATCATTATTCTACCAAAAAGACAAGGAATTATTCTAATCTACATATTATTATATCAAAAAAGAGACACCAATCTAGGTATCTCCAAATAAATATATTTCTGCTTTAAATTCTTTTTAACTATATTTACTATCAATTCCATAATATTCTTCTAATGTTATCCAATCACCATTATTATATAATTTAGTAGCTAATTCTACTCCAACATATCTTAAATGCCAAGATTCATATATATATCCTGTAATATTACTTTTATTTTTTGGATATCTTATAATTAGTCCATACTTATAACAATTATCATTTATCCATTTAGCTTGAACTGTATTATCAAAAGCACTTGAAATGCAAGCAGCTTCATTTCTATCGCATACATCAATGGCTAAACCTGATTGGTGCTCAGAGTGTCCTGGGCGAGCAGAATATGTATCGGCATTTGCTTGTCCATCCCAACTAACATAATTATTATAGATTATTTTTTGATCCCAATATGACCTATAACCACTACCAATATACAAATTATAACCGCTAGCACTAGCATCATCTTTAAGTTTATTAAAAGCATTTTGAATACTAGACAATAATCCAGGTGCATATGATGATGGCAAACTATATGTTTTATTAGCTATAAGTACACCATCGATGTAAGTAACTCCGTTAACTACTTTTCCACTAAAACCCTTACTAGTGGTAAATGTCCTATTATTAGGATCACTCACAATATTTAAAATAAAATCGTATTCTTCCTTGTTACCAGATGAATCTTGAGCCTCCAACTTTAATTCATATTTACCAGCTTTATTCTTATCGTACTCTCCTATTACTTTTGCCTTTATATCTTCTTTAGAATTATCTGTTACCTTAACATCCTTAAGTAAATCAACATCACTTCCAACATATGAAGATATCTCTTTCTTTGCTTCAATTACTGGCTTTTCATTATCAATAACCTCAATTTTAAACTTATATTCTTCTTCAATTCCATCTTTATTCTTTAATTTTAAAGTTACATCCTGCTCACCAAGTTTACTTGTATCAACAATCTCCTCACTATTTAATAGTTCGCCATTTCTTATTTCTTTAACAAAAGAGCTAAGCACATACTCTTCATTAATTTGAACTTTTAAATCTTCTTTTAAAGTTACATTTAACCTGTTTTCCAATTCTTTCTTTTTCATATATTGCTGATAAAAATAACCACCAGCTACTAAAGCAACAATTAAAATCATCATAATAATTACAATTACTTTATTTTCATTCTTTTTATTTCTTCTTTTCATACAAATACCTCAAACAAATTATATCAAAAATAAGAAAAGAAGAAAAGAAAAAATGTACTAACTTTATAATTAATACATTTTCTTTACTTTAAAATATTCCTTTAATATTACCATCTTTATCAATATCAATATTTTCCGCAGCAGGTACTTTAGGAAGTCCAGGCATAGTCATAATTTTTCCAGCTAATACAACAATAAAACCTGCTCCTGTTTTAAGTAAAACATTTCTAACAGTAATATTGTAATCATGATTACATTCTAAATTCTTTGGATCATCACTAAGGGAATACTGTGTTTTTGCAATACATACTGGATAATTAACATAACCTAATTTTTCTATTCGTTCAATTTCCTTTAAAGCTTCATCAGAATATACGACATCTTTAGCATAATATATCTTATTAGCTATCTTCTTAATTTTAGTCTTAATATCATCTTTTAAGTCATATATATAATTAAAATTTTCTTTTTTCTCTACTAATTTAACTAATTTATTAGCAATATCGATAGCTCCTTTACCACCATCAGCATATCCTGTAACTAAACTAAGTTCCACATCTTTTTCTTTTAGTTTATCTCTTAAGAAGTTTATCTCTTTATCAGTATCTTGCACATATTTATTAATAGCAACAATCACATTTAAACCAAATTTATTTTTAATATTATCGATATGTTTGTATAAATTATCAAGTCCTCTCTCAAGTGCATCCATATTTTCTTTAAAAACTTGATCTTTATCGACTCCACCATGATATTTAAGTGCTTTAATTGTTGCCACAATAACTACTGCATCTGGTTTAATTTTCATATTACGACATTTAATATCTAAAAACTTTTCTGCCCCTAAATCTGCTCCAAAACCAGCCTCAGTAACAACATAATCGCCAAGTTTTAATGCTAATTTTGTTGCAACAACGCTATTACATCCATGAGCAATATTAGCAAAAGGACCACCATGAACAATTGCAGGTGTATGTTCCAAAGTTTGAACTAAATTTGGTTTAATTGCATCTTTAAGTAATACTGCCATACTACCTTCTGCTTTTAAATCTCTAGCATATATAGCCTTACCATTTTTTGTATATCCAACAGTAATATTACCAAGCCTTTTCTTTAAATCATCCATATCTTTTGCTAAACACAAAATAGCCATTACCTCTGAAGCAACTGTAATATCAAAACCATCCATTCGAGAAACAATATTCTTTTCTTCTGATAATCCTGTATTAACAACTCTAAGTTGTCTATCATTAAGGTCCATACATCTTTTCCAAACAACTGTGTCTATTCCTAATTCATTACCAAAATATATATGATTATCAATCATCGCTGATAATAAATTATTAGCTGCCGTCATTGCATGAATATCACCCGTAAAATGTAAATTAATGTCTTCCATCGGAGCTATCTGTGAATATCCACCACCAGCAGCGCCTCCCTTTATTCCAAATACTGGACCAAGTGATGGTTCACGAAGCGCTAAAATTGACTTCTTATGAATTTTTCTAAGACCATCCGCAATAGCAATTGACATAGTGGTTTTCCCTTCACCAAGTGGTGTTGGACTAATTGCTGTTACCAAAATAAGTTTTCCATCTTTTTTATGTTCAAGTCTATTATAAAGTTTATCACTTATTTTAGCTTTATAATTACCATACAATTCTAATTCATCACTATTTATTCCTAAATTTTTCCCAATTGTACTAATTTTATTTAGTTTCGTCGCCCTAGCAATTTCGATATCTGTCATTATATCACATCCTTTATTTAATTACTTAAATATATTATATTAACTATTAACCTAAAAGTAAAGTTAAAAGGAAGAATGTTAAATTCTCCCTCTTTTATATATATAATCAATTGGATACTTATATCTTGATAATTTCTTACATATCATATCAATATCATCATCTTGATTAAACAATACCCTTAAATCATAAAAATCATCATTAGGTGTTATTAAATACTTTTTAGTTAAAGTAGCATAGTATAAACTTGCAAACATTCGATATAAAGCATCTTTATTTCTTTCATATATTTTAGATTCATCACAAGTAGATCTATAATATAAATCGGTATCAATTATAATTATTTTATCACTTTGCATAATTGTATTATGATATTTTAAATCTATTGCACAAATCTTTTTTTCACTTAATCTTTTTAAAGAAGCATTAATCTTTCTCAAATTTTCAATTGTATAATCCGTTGGCATCGACATAATATCAATATCATCATCTTGATAAAATTTCATCGTATATCCACAAAGTTCCCCATTAATATCAAATAATAAATCATATATTTCATAAAAATTATCTAATTTTAAATCACGAATGTCTTTCAAAACTGATACTATTTCCAAATCATTTCCACTATAAAAGTTCTTTAAACATGTTTTACCATCAATTTCATACACAGCTCCGTATCTACCAGAATTAAATGGATGACGAACATAATAATCTTTTCTTTTACCAGTTTCATCATAAAACTTCATTATCATAATAACCCCCAAAAACATGCCATTTATATTACCATAATATAAGTTTAATGTCAAAAAATTATTCCTATCTTAAACCCCATTACTATCACTTAAACAAATTCTCTAAAATAAGCATTATTATTAATCTCATAACCTAGTGTTGTTTCTATACCATGTCCAGGATAAATAATAATATCCCGATCATACTTTTTAATTTTTTCTAACGATTTTATCATATCACTTACACTACCACCTGGCAAATCGCATCTACCAATACTATCTTTAAAAATAAAATCTCCAACAAACATAATCTTTTCTTTTTTAAAATAAATAACTATTAAATCATATCTATGTCCAGGAGTATAAATAACATCAAAACTAAATTTTCCTATTTTATGACTTCCTTCCGATAGATTATTTTTATCGTACATTACAGCACCATATTTAGAAATAATATCATTAACTGCTCCATCATGATCAAAATGATGATGAGTAATAATTATTCCATTAACTTTTCTATCACCAATAACATTAATAATTTTTTCTCCTTCATCACCAGGATCAATAACCAATACATCATTATCTATACCAAGTATATAACAATTACATTTAAGTTTACCTACTTTAACTCTTTCTATATTCATATTATATTCCTCAAAATAATTCTATCATAATTATCTTAATTTGTCGTACTATTTTAATAATAAAATAATTAATTCTATATTATTATATTATTAGGTGATAACATGTTAATTCCAACAGTCATTGAAAAGAGTAACGAAGGTGAAAGAGCATATGATATTTATTCTAAATTATTAAAAAATAGAATTATTTTATTAAGTGGTGAAATAAATGATGATATGGCTAATGTCATTATCGCTGAATTATTATATTTAGATAGCCTAAACAACCAAGATATTGAACTATATATTAATTCTCCCGGTGGTTCGATTACCTCCGGAATGGCTATCTATGACACTATGAATTTTATTAAAAGTGACGTTTCTACAACCTGTGTCGGTATGGCTGCATCTATGGCTGCGTTTCTTTTATCATGTGGAAAAAAAGGTAAAAGATATTGTTTACCTAATAGTGAGGTCATGATACATCAACCACTAGGTGGTGTTCAAGGTCAAGCTACCGAAATAGATATTGTTGCTAAAAGAATAATTAATTTAAGAAAAAAACTAAATACCATTCTCTCTAAAAACACAAATAAAACACTAAAACAAATTGAAAAAGACACTGATAGAGATTATTATATGTCAGCCGAAGAAGCCTTAGATTATGGTATTATTGATAAGATACTAAAAAATTGATAGTTACCTATCAATTTTTTTATTTATATACTACTAAACATAATGCATATCATCATCATAATTTACTATCAAGGTAAATAATCTTAAGCAATTTCTGCCATTAGTTCACCATTGAAACTTTTACCAGATGCCGCTGTCTGATTTCCTCCAGATGAATCCAACCAAATATATACTCGATAATAATATGTCTCTCCAGCTGGAAGTGTTTCTTCTAAAATATTTAATTGTGAATTACTAGTTGCTCCATTAAAATTACCTGTCTTTAAATGAGAATAACTAGTACCATTAGTACTTTTAGTAATCGTATACTTAAAACTACTAATTGCAAGCTCTGAAGCAATACTATTTATTTTATAATACAAACTAAAATTTTTACTAACAGTACCTGTACTTTGAGCTTTAACACTTGTATATTTTTCACCTGTATAAGTAGCGACTGGAGATAATTTTGTATTAATTACATATGGACTTAAAGTAATTTCTACATTCTTAAAATCACTTATTGTTAGTACCATTTTTGTCTTATTACTACGATAAGTAAGCCATGCAAAAGTACCAGCTACAATCAGTGAAACAACAACTAATCCTACCAAGATTATATATTTTATACTATGTTTAAACACATTACTATTAACCGCTTGATTCATAACATCACCATACTCTAAAAAAATTATAACAAAAAAAAGTATCTTTTTCAACACTTAAATCATTTTATTTAAAAATTAAATAGCCATAATTAATACATTATAATAAAAGAATGCTAAATCAATTAACATTCTTATTCATTATAAAATGATTCTACTGCAACTGCATTTAATGTAAGATCAGCTATCTTACCATTTTTATATGCATAATAAGCCGCTGAGCCAATCATTGCCGCATTATCAGTACAATAAGCAATTCTTGGATATCCAAAATTAATATTTTCACGTTTGCATGCTTCACTTAATTCATTTCTTAAATAACTATTTGCAGCTACACCACCCGCTAAAACCAAATTATTAGCTTTATATTCTTTCAATGCTCGCATCGTCTTTTTGACAACTACTTTAACTACTCTATTTTGAAATGATGTACACATATCTTCTACTCTAATTGCATTACCACGTTGGCTTTCATTATGGACTAAATTAACAACAGCTGATTTTATTCCACTAAAACTAAAATCATAACTATCATCATCCAGTGGATATGGTAAATCATATGTATCTTTACCTAACTTCGCCAATTTATCGACGACTGGTCCACCTGGATAAGAAAGTCCACAAACTTTAGCAACCTTATCATATGCTTCCCCAATTGCATCATCCAAAGTTGAACCAATTCTCTTAAAGGAATAATCTCGTCCCATATATACAAGATCAGTATGTCCCCCAGAAACAACCAATGCAATAAGTGGAAACTCTAATCTTTTTTCTAAATTATTGGCATAAATATGGCCAGCAATATGATGAACAGGAATTAAAGGCTTTCCAGTAACTAAAGATATTGTCTTAGCACACTGAACTCCTATCATAAGTGATCCAATAAGTCCTGGCCCATAAGTAACACCAATCGCATCAATTTTATCAATCGTAAAGCCACTTCTTTGTAATAGTTCATCTAAAACAATTGTCACATTTTCAATATGACTACGACTTGCAATTTCAGGAACTACTCCTCCAAATTCTTTATGAATATCAATTTGAGTATTTGTAACAGTACAAATCTCTTCTACACCATCTTTGACAATACTCATACTCATTTCATCACAACTTGATTCAATTGCTAAAATATACATTTCTTCACCTTCTTTACTACATAATATTTTTTTCCATTAAAATACCATCTTCATCCCCATAATAATATTTCCTTAAAGCTACTTCCCGAAAGCCAAATTTTTTATATAAATTTCTAGCTATTTCATTACTAACTCTAACTTCCAAAGTAATGTTATCTACTCGATACTCAATAGCTAAACTAACAAGATAAGCCATTAGTTTAGAACCAATTCCTTGTCCCCTATATTCTTCATTAACTAAAACATTATCAACTTCCATTCGGTCATAAATAATTGAATATTCTAAGTAACCGACACTTAGCTCATTAACAAAATACTCTACTCGTCGTTGAAATGGATTACTTGAAGTTATATCTACTTCTTTAATCATTATTTCTTATCCTCAAGTGCTTGTGGAAGTTTTAAATAATTAGGTAAAATTTTATAATAATTAACCTTTTCTTTATCAATATAATAATTAACTATTCTTACAATATCTAGTTTCTGTTTATTAATCTTATATTTACCAATAACACTAGTATCTACTCCAACAATATAAGGATTATATTTATCACATAATTGTATTACTGTATCACGACTAGCAAATTGTTCTTCAACAATCTCATTATAATCCTTATCATAAATACTTACATAATAATTACTTTTATTAGCAGGTATTAAACTCATCATTATTTCATCCTTATGAGCACTAATTGCCAAACTTTTTAAACTAGATACTGGAGTTATGTATTTATTAATTAAAAAGCCATACGTCTTAGCAATAGTAACACCAATCCTTACACCTGTAAAAGAACCTGGTCCATTAACTACCATAATATTATCTACTTGATTAGCATCAATACCTGCATTATCTAGGGCATCTTTAACAAATTTAGTTGCATAAATAGAATGCATATTAGGCATATCTTCACTAATTAAACTTAACACATCATTATCTTTAATAAGAGAAATAGATACATTAACTAAAGATGTATCTATAAATAAACTTATCATAAAATATCCTCACATATTCTTACGTATTCTTCCCCATGTGGTCTTAATATTAAGATTCTTGTATTTTCATCAATTACTTTAAATTTAATATCTAATCTCTCTTCAGGCAAATAATCTTGTATTAAATCAGCCCATTCAATAATGGTAACTCCACCTTTTTCATAATACTCTTCAATTCCTAAATTTTGGATATTTTCATCTTCCAATCTATATACATCCATATGATATAAAGGCAATTCACCATTATACTCTTTAATTATATTAAAAGTAGAAGATGTAACTCCATCTATTCCCATCGCATGACCAAACGCTTTTGCAAAAACCGTTTTTCCACTACCTAACTCTCCATATAAACAAATAACCATATTAGGAAATTTTTCAGATTCTATATTTTGTGCTAAATAAACTGTATCTTCTTCACTCCTCATTGTAAGTTTGTATTCTTCCATAATATTTCATTCCTTTCTTACTTGCTAGAACAATTATATCAATTTAGGAAAAGATATTCAAGTATTTATAAAAGAAAAAAATAGAACATTTCTATTTTTCAACTAAACTAACATATTTTTCATAATATTTATTAATTGTTTCTTTATTAAATGGCATCTCTCTAACTCTTACCATATCAATTAAATTACCAAGCTCATATTTAAGAATAAAATCTAATCGATTTGAATAATGCATTTGTCTTTTATGATATTTATATTCCATTCTATCAAGTATTTTAAAACTTCCATTAGGAAAAACTCTTAAATCTAAATCATAATCAATATATTTAATTATCTTATTATCGATTAATGCTGGTGTAGCAATATTACAATAAAAATATATTCCATAGTCTTTAAGTTGTCCAATTATATTAAACCATCTATCCTTAAAGAAAAACATAACGGCTGGTTCCCTAGTCTTCCATATTTTTCCATCAGCATCAACCACTGTTGTTCTATTATTACCAAAAACCATATAATCTGGAAATATATCTAACACAACCGCTTCATCCCATTTTCTATGTAAACTACCATCATGCTTATAACAATGAATTTGTAATTTATCACCAACTTTTATATCATTCATATCCACTTGACATCACCTTCTTCCACGACTAAGACATATTATAACACTAATTGTCCATTTTTTCAAAGTATATATATTATTTTTAATAATTTTATGATATAATCAAGATAATAGGAGGTAGAAATATGATAAATATTTGTCGTTGGTTCTTTTTAGGCCTATATAATATATTTACATTAATACCTCGCTATTTATTTATTGGTATTATGTGTATAATTAATCCTAAAAAAGGAGAAATTTTAAGATATAAAGGGAAACCTGTAATACCCATAATGATGATATCTTTAACGCTAACCACATATCTAATCTGTATCTTTATCTCATCACGTTGGTATGTTCAAAAATTAAAAATAAATTACTTAACAACCGATATTTTAGAAACAACTAAAATTCTTGAAAAAGAAACCAAAGAAGAAATTGATGAAACTGAATATACTCCAACTGATGAAAAGAAATATGCCAATGTTAGCTTTTTAAACGTCGATTTTAATGAATTATTAAAAAAGAATAGCGATACAGTTGCATGGTTAAAAGTAAATAATACTAATGTTAACTACTCTGTAGTTCAGTCAAAGGATAATGAATATTATTTAAAACATGATTTTAATAAACACTCCAATTTTGGTGGATGGATTTATGGCGATTTTAGAGATGATTTTAAATACTTTGGTACAAACACTATTATTTATGGACACAATCTAACTAACAGAACAATGTTTGGTTCCCTAATCTGGTGTCAAAAAGAATCTTGGTATACAAACGAAGAAAATCTTTATATAAAACTATCTACACCAGACTCAAATACCATTTGGAAAATATTCTCTATTTATCAAATAAAACCAGAAGTATATTATTTAAAAACATATTTTGAAAATGATGATGAACACCAAGAATTCCTAAATAACTTAAAAAAAAGAAGTATTTATGACTTTAAAGAAGAAATTACTATTAATGATAAAATATTAACCTTATCCACTTGTTCTGACGATGGTACTAAAAGAGCTGTTATTCATGCCAAAATGATTAAAGTTGAATATAGATAAAAAACCAAGTATTATACACTTGGTTTTTTAATTACTCTATTTCTTGGATTACACTAATAATCATTGGTTTATTGCCAGTTTCTTCAAGTAAATATTTAGATAAATTATCTCTAATATTTAATTTTACCTTGTTATAATCTATATAATTACCATGAACATTACTATTAATTATCTGTGTACATATTTTCTTTATCTCGTTAATTAATTCAACACTATCACGTACATACACAAAACCTCTCGTAAGTATTTCGGGCCCTGATAAAATTTGTTTGCTTTTCTTATCAAGTGTTGCACTAATTATCATTATTCCATTATCTGATAGCATTTCTCTATCTTTTAAAACAAGTTCTCCAATATCATCACTAGAATCACCATCAATAGAAATAACACCTGTATGAACTGGTTTAAAATTATCTATCAATACACCATTATCAAATGATGCGACATATCCATTTTCTTTTAAAATAATATTATCTCTTGATACTCCCAAATCATGTGCTAAATCACCATTAGCTACTTGTTCAGAGTACTCTCCTTTTATTGGAAAATAATACTTTGGTTGCATTAAATCAATCATCATCATTAAGTCTTCACTTGAAGCATGATATGATAAATTCTTTTTAGGAGATAAAATGACAGAATTTGCTCCCACCATAGCAATTTTATCTAAAAGCTTATAAAATGTTTTTTCTCTTCCTTCATATATAGGTGTTGCTAAAAAGATCGTATCATTTTTATCAATTTTAATATATTTATCATAACCATCTAAAATTTTAATCATATTAATATATGGCTTTTCTCTTTCATTAGAATTTAAAATTACCACATCTTGATCATTAATATTAGATAAATCTCCAATAAATTTTTTATCAATGTGTAAATAATTATTATCAAGAGAATATTTAATAATATTTTGAAGTCTTTTCCCCATAACTACAATTTTACGTTCTGTCTTTGATACTTCATTAAATAATTCTTGTATTCTATATAAATGGGAATTCAAAACATTAAAAATTATTCTTCCTTTATTCCTTGATAATGTCTTATTTATAAGTCCACTAATTCTATGATTTGGTGACGTATACCCTTTATTCATTGCATAAAGTGACTCAGTCATTAAACATAAAACGCCTTGTCTACCAACATAAGCAAGTCTTCCTAAATCTGTATTATATGGTGCTCGCATCGTTGGATCAAACACAAAATCAGAAGCATAGAAAATAACCCCATCAGGTGTATAAACCGCATATCCAAAATTATCTGGAATGGAATGTGATAAACTAATAGGCGTAATCTTCACATTACCAAAATCAATTATTCTATTCTCTTTTACTTCAACCAAGTTATCTAATTTTTTCTTATAAGTTACAAATTCATGTTTAACAATATTTAAAGTAAATCTTGAACCATATATCTTAACATTATCTAGACTATCGACAATATCGGTAAGTGCTCCAACATTTTCATCATGTCCGTGTGTTAAAAACAATCCCTTAATTTTTTCTTTGTTCTGTTTTAAATAATCAATATTAGGAATCATATAATCTATTCCTAAAGTATGCTCATCTGCATACTGTAACCCCGCTTCAAAAACGAATATATCATTATCCACTTCGATAACATACATATTCTTACCATTTTCATTTAGTCCACCTAGACTAAATATATTTATTTTACTCATTTTTCTCCTTTCTTTAAATAAAGTATAAAGACTTAAAGAATTATAACAAAAAAAGATACTATTGTCAAATGTCGTTAGTATCTATTTCATATATTTAAGTATTTTATAAGCATCATTCATATTAATAACCCCATCTTGGTTAATATCAGCAGTTTGAAGATTATCATTATCAATTTTTTCATCATCTAAGACATGTCTCATTATTTTTTTAACATCATCTTTACTAACATAACCATCTCCTGAAGCATCACCAACAATAGCAATATCATATTCATTAGCCGAAGTTTTTAAAACATATCCATTTTTTAAAGTCCCATCTTCTACTTGAAGTCCATTACCATTCAAAATTTTTATACGTTTATTATCACCATCAATATTACTAAGAAATTTTGAAATAGATATGCCATCATAAATATTTTCTAATTTCAAAACCTTTTTACCATTTTTATCTAATTTTCTATCTATTTTTAAAGTCTTTTTCGGAGTATTATTACTATAGTTATTATTATTTAAAATACTCTTACTATTTTTTTTGCCAAAATAAATAATATTTGGTGTTTTTCTTTCAGTCGTAAAATTATCATCTATTTTTTTATTAATTTTTTTGCCTTTATAAATAAATCCACTACTTCCGCCACCATCGCCAAGATAAATAATTTTTATATTATTACTAATATATTTTTGAACAAACTCATATATTTCCTCTAAAGTAAGTCCAGCATCCATACTAGTTCTTCCTTCACTTACCCCAACAAAATAAGTGCCATTCGTCATTTGACCAATAAACGTTCTAGGATGACGTTTCTTAACATATTCAGCCTCTTCGTCATCGTATTCCGTTATAAACTTATTATCTTTAACAATTGCAAAAAAGCCCTTTACTGCCCAAACAGGATTCAATTTCATCAAATCATCCGCATCATACATAGAATTCTTAAGAGCATGCAAATTACCTTTTTTATCCATATATAATGTATCACCATAATTAACGACATGTCCACGAATCTCATTTACTCCTGCGCGAAGTAATTCACCATCATTAACAACAATTCCATGCCAATGTCCTAAATTAATTGCTAAAGTAGCATTGTGATTTTGCGCATTTATTGATGGTTCTAAAGTTGAAACCGCTATTTTACCACTATCAGATATTTCTAAAACTGAATCATTTGCTAAACCTAACATAGGTTTATATTTTTTAGGAATTTTAGCCCAATAAACCGTTGTCTTTAAGCCATTTTCCTGTGAATATATTGTTTTTTTATAATTTATTGGTAAATAATTATCTGCATGAACAGGATATATTGATAATAATAAAATAACAACTAAAAATAATAATTTTTTCCTCATTTATATCCCATCCTTCCATTTTTATTTCTACAACAAATATTATAACAAAAAAAGTAAAAAAAAGATACTTCTATAAAGAAGTATCATAAAATAAATTATATTCTAAATTGAAAATACATAAGTAATAATGCACCAATTGCTAAAACTAATGAAATAATAGTTACATTAGCAAAACCATTACTATGAATACCAATATCAGTACCTAGAATAGAATCCTTAAAACTTTTTTTATTTTGATTACATATCTTAACTAATTTATAATTACTACCAATCATAATATCAATCTGATCAACTGAATTAATTAAAACATCCTGAACACTTCCATCAGTTCCTTTTATTTCTTTTCGAAAAGTATTCATAATTTCCCCTCTTTCTTGGCTAAGTATTTTATCATATTAACAAACATTTGTCAATTTTTAGTTAAATACCTATCAACATTCTTAATATATTCACAAGCTTCTAATACACTTTCATTATATAAAATAATTAAACTATCATCACATCTATTACCAAGATAGTCCTTATACTTAACTGTATTATTATCATTAAACAAATCAATATTATTATTATCTTTAATAAATCTATTGACTCCTAAAATAATATCTACAATACTATTTCCAAATAAGCGATATATCATCTTTAATAATCGATATAAAAACAAATTAAACTTATAATACTTAGATACTTTATTCGTATTATACGTTTCCATATAAACATAATCTATCATTTCAGATATTTTTTTCTTCATTTTAGCATTTAATAATCGTTCTTTTGCATACTTTTGCTTACTCACTCCATATTTTATTTTAACTAAATACGTATCATAATACTCTTCAATTAAAGTATGATTTTTTTTATTATTAAGACATTCTTTATCCATTTTTCTAACTAATGGATGAATAATACTATCCATTATATAATGACATATATGTCCATACAATACTCCCATTACCTCTTTATCATCTAATAAATTATTATCTTTAATATAATCAGCCATATTATAAATAAACTTATCCATATCCTTATGATGACTATCATATCTACATTTAGCATACTTACACAAATCACCTCCAAGTGAATATGTAAGAATATATTCTAAACTACACTTTCTATTAATTTCATTGTATACATCACGTGCCATCACTGTATGACTAATAAATCCTGGCATATTATCACCTATCTTATCTTTAATGTTTTTAAATAAGCTTTTTGCTCATCACTAACTCTATAACTTTCAATTGCCTTCTGAATACTTTTATTATGTATCCATTTATCTAATATTTTATTTTCAAATATTTTAATCGTATCATCATATTGCTTTATTAATGCAAATGAATAAAACCATGCAATAGCCATATTAACATAATAAGAATCATATTTAATATTCATAACCAATTCTAATTCTTCATGTCTATAATTATCATCTAAAAAGAATTGTAATAAACTAACTACTCCAAATCTAATCTTATATTCATATTTACTATTAATCCATTTTTTAATATGTTTATATACCTTATCCGGATATTTTTTAAACAATTTAGGACTAATGATATCAGTAACCGCCCAATTATCAACATATTTTAAAAAAGCATCTAATTTATTCAACAATAAATCAATATCTTTATATTTTATACCAAGAATTATCCCATGTAATAAATTTTCTTCATGATAAGTGTGAGGTAACTCATCTAAAAAATTATCAATATAATCTTCATTTTTAATTTCTTTAGCTAATGCCCTAATATCTGGAATTCGCACTCCAATAATCTTATCTATATCAATATTAGGAATTGATTTAGCTGTAAAATTACGATATTCTTTATCCTGCATCATGAATAATTTTTTAGTAATTATATCCATAATATCACTTCCATCTTTTATTATAAATCTTTTTTTAATATTTTTCTATTCATCTTACACATTATTACTATAATAAAAGACATTTTAATTATTTAAAAAATTTACCACATAAAACATATTTTTACATAATCAAAATAATTACATAAAAGCATTATTATCAATAAAAAAAGCTTAACAAACGTTAAACTTTCTCTTCAATATATTGTTCTATCATTTTTGATGAAATAGCCAATTCATTATTAAACTCTTCCATCTTATTTAAGTATTCTTTATATACCTGTTTATTATTTAAAATATCAGCTTTATTCTTTATTTCTTCATCTATTTCTTTATATTTGATATCCCCAATATATTCTAAATAAGTAGCTTGCTTCTCTAAATTCTTAATCTCATCAATTAATTCTTTTATCTCTTTATCTTTACTTAAAATATTTTCCATCTTTTTATATTCTTTATATAATGTAGAATTTTCAATTGTATTAAACAATTCTTCTAAAGTACTATTTATCATTTACTTCACCATCTAAGCTCCATGTTTTAACACCAGTAATCTTTACCGGTATAATCTTACCAACATATTCCTTATCACATTTAACATTAACTAGTTTCATATTGTCAGTATAACCCATATATTTATCATCTTTATCTGATTCACCTAGAATTAATACATCATAAACTTTATCTTTCATCTTTTTATTAGATTCTAGAGCATATTTATTAATTAATTCATTTAATCTAGCTAATCTTTTTTTCTTTTCTTCCATTGATGTCTTATCTTCCATCATTGAAGCAGGAGTTCCCTCTCTTGGACTAAAAATGAAAGTATATGCTAAATCATATTTAACTTTATTAACAATATCTAAAGTTTGTTTAAAATCGTCTTCAGTCTCGCCTGGAAATCCTACAATAATATCTGTAGTAATACTTACATTAGGAATTCTTTCTCTAAGTTTTCTAACTATTTCTAAGTATTCCTTTGTTGTATACTTTCTTCCCATCAATTTTAAAATTCTATCTGATCCTGATTGAATAGGTAAATGAATATATGGCATAATATTATCACATCTTGAAATAACATCAATCATCTTATCTGTAAAATCCCAAGGATGACTTGTTACAAATCTAATACGAGGTATTCCTGTACTACTTACTTCACCAAGTAAATCAGCAAAATCATAGTCATCTTGAAAATCTTTTCCATAAGCATTAACATTCTGACCAAGCAATGTTACTTCTTGATAACCATTGTTATATAATTCTCTTACTTCATCAACAATATCTTCACTTTTTCTACTTCTCTGTTTACCTCTTGTATAAGGAACTATGCAGTATGTACAGAACTTATCACATCCATACTGAATATTTACCCAAGCACTATATTTACTATCTCTTTTAACTGGAATATTTTCAATTACATTTCCTTCAATTGAATATACTTCACACATTTTTCCACTATTCATATATTCATATAAATATTCTGGTATTTTATGATAATTATGAGTTCCACAAATAATATCAATCCATTTATAATCTTTTATCTTACTAACAAGTCCTTCTTCTTGTGCCATGCAGCCACAGAATATAACAATAATATTTTCTTTTTCTTCTTTAAGATGTTTGATTCTACCAAGCATTCCTTCAGCTTTATTATGTGCATTTTCTCTAATTGCACAAGTATTGACGATAATAACGTCAGCTTCATTCATCTCATCTGTTTTAGTATATCCTATATCCTCCATAATCCCAGAAATATATTCACTATCATGAACATTCATCTGACATCCATAAGTTAAAATCAAATATTTTTTATCTTTACCAAGATCTAGAAGATTGTTAGTATTATAGTCATCATATAATATTTTGACTTCTTTTTTACTTCTTATCTTAGCATCTTTCATATTAGGTAAATTCATACTGCTCACTTCCTCGCCTAATAATTATACAATAATGAAAAGAAAAAATCTATAAATTATTGCTAACTTATAGATTATTTTTTTATCTTTGTCTTTGCATTCCTCCTCTATTACCATTTGGCATTTGTCTACCTTGACCATCTGGCATTACACCACCTTGCATACCGCCACCAAATTGATTAGTAATTGTCTTAGTTTCTTCACCATTAACAATTAGTGTTCCGCCACTTAATTTAGCCTCGCCATCATAATCAAATGGTGACTGACCAGTTATGTTAATTGTTCCGCCATTTATATATATATTACCATTTGAATCAATGCCATCAGTATCTCCCTGACCCATTTTAATAGTTACTTTACCGCCATTAATTTCAACAGTAACATCATAATCATTTGATTTTCTACCTGCATTAATGCCATCATCTGAGGCATTAATACTTATCTCGCCATCATTTATTTTTACATAAGTAGCTTCAATACCTTCAGATGCTGTAATGCTAACTATCCCATTATTTATCTCCACGATTCCATCAGCATGAATACCATCATCTTTACTAGTAATTGTATACTTACCACCATTTATAGTCAATTTACCATTAGTATGAATACCATCATCAGTCGTATCAATTACATATTCTCCATCTACTATATCAATCAAACTATCAGCCTTTACTCCTTTAGCTGAAGC
This sequence comes from uncultured Clostridia bacterium, assembly GCA_946619755.1. GTDB lineage: Bacteria > Bacillota_I > Bacilli_A > RF39 > UBA660 > RUG705. The sequence continues at coordinate 16,059 of CAMOMI010000006.1, read as the reverse complement.
ACTGTTTGTATTACCAGTTGTTTTTATATTAAATGTTCCATCATAGATAACAATTTTATTAACCGCTTGAATAGCATCATTAACTGTTGTAATATTAAATGTACCATTATCTATTCTAATATTGCCTTTATCAGCATCCGTATCATTTGTTGACTTAACGCCATCAGCTCCTGCTTTAATTGTAAAAGCACCATCAACTATATAAACAGAATCCTTTCCACGAATACCATCATCATTTGCCTTTATTACATATGTACCACTAACTATTTTTAAATCATCATTTGAAACAATACCATCTAAATAATTAGCATTAACAACTAACTTACCATTACCTTGAATAATTAAATCATCAGCTGAATAGATACAGCCATCATATTCTTCGTTTGCATAACTACTTCCATCTGTCAACGTATTAGTTGTTCCATCTTTTAACTCAATTATTGTATTTTTAGCATTTATAATTATAATAGCAGGACCACTATTATTAGTAATTGTTACATTATCTAATATTAACTTAACATTACCATCGGTATTTATTGTTACATTACCATTACTAATAGTACCCGTAAGTGTATATATACCACCTTTTGTAATATTTACACTCTTATTATTTAAAGTAATCTGCGTTTCATCATATGTACTCCAATCAATAGTGGTATCTTCATCAATTACTTCAATATTGCTATCTTTCAAAATCCTATCAATATTAACCATTTCTTTATTACTGTTAATCTTACTTACATAATAATAACTACCCCATATTGTTCCAAATAAAACAATCATTCCTAATACATACATTAAAATCTTTTTTTTATTCACTATAATTCTCCTTCTTCATTAATTGAATGGCTCAAAGAAACCTTTAAATTACCATTTTTAATCCTTATATCATCAATAAAATCTTTTTCTTTAATATCTCTTTTTTCCTTAACCATATAAGTAAGTTCAAATAAACTTCCCATATTAATAGTCTTAACATTATTAAGTTTATAACTATCAAGATATTTATTAAAAATATCATCAAATATAGTTTCATAATCCATATCTTCAGATAATACTACTTTAAGTATCTTAGCATTACCAGTATCACTTCCAAATTTGCTCTTACTAAGAATAATAATTACTACTCCAACTAATAATGTTACAATAATTGCAAGCATTATTTCTCCCATCCCCATAGCAAGACCAATTGTCATTGCGTAAAAAATACTCATAATTTCTTTGCTAGTTCCAGGTAAAGATCTGAATCTAACTAAACTAAATGCTCCCACTATTGCTACTGACGTTCCTAAATTACCATTTGTCATAAAAATAATTGTCTGGACCAATACTGGCAAAACTGCTAAAGTAATTAAAAAGTTTTTACTATATTTTGATGTCCATTTATGTACCAAAGCAATTACAAATCCTAAAATAAGTGATACTCCTGAACATATTAACAAATTACTAATTGTAAGACTACTACTACTAAATATACTATCTAACATAACATAAACCTCTTTCCTTTTCGTATATACTTCCTACTTTTGAAAAACTTCTTGGATATATCTTATTAACTGATAAATAATTAACAAACCAAAAAGGTAGACTATCCAAAGTTTTTACTTCCATTATATATTTATTATCTTTAAAATAATTTTGATTATTATTGGTATCAATAAGTTCTAAATTGTCATATCGATATCTTAAATTTGTATCAAATGTAATTCTAAACTCCGGATTATCTTTTCCACAATATGATAATCTATCATAAGCTAAAAAGATATATGGATGCACTTTATAATAATTAATATAATAATCAATCTCCTTCATTATTTGTTTATCTGGTATTATCCTTTCATTAATATATTTATTATATTCATTAACCGTTAATTTAATTCTTCTCTTATATACTGTTCCCTTATACTTTTCTTTAATCTCAAAATATAGATTATCATTTTTATTAATGCCATCATAACTTCTAAGTCTTATCTTTTTCTTAAATATTGGTTTCTCTAAAGAATCAATTAACAAATCATTATTATCATTATCAAAATAAATATTATATATCTTACTTTGATAATATCTATCTTTATCAAAATATTTTTTAATTAATGTTTGAATATGATCATATTCATCCTGATTAAGTAAATATTTTTGCTCGACTCTCTCAAATTTATTTCCTTTCATTTTTTCCTCCTATTCGTCGTTTGACATACTACATTCTAGCAAAAAAAAATAATAATTAAACCATTTTTAACGTTTTAACATTATTTCACACATTCGTCTGTATTTTCACCAAATTAGCACCAAAAAAGAGATACTTTTTTCATAAAATATCCCTTATTTTTTCATATATTAATTATCTTTTTTTATTTCTGTTGCCTTAAGAACTGATAAGAAAGCTTCCTTAGGAATATCTACTCTTCCTATTGTTTTCATCTTTTTCTTACCTTCTTTTTGCTTTTCCAAAAGTTTTCTTTTTCTAGTAATATCTCCACCGTAACATTTAGCAAGTACATCCTTTCTCATTGCTTTTATATCACTTCTTGCTATTACTTTACTACCAATTACTGCTTGGACTGGCACTTCAAATAATTGCCTTGGAATTATTTCTTTTAAATTATCAACAATTACTCTTCCTCTTTTATATGCAAAATCTTTATGGACTATTACTGATAAAGCATCGACAATTTCCCCATTTAACATAATATCCATCTTAACAAGGTCACTCTCTTTATAACCTATAATTTCATAATCGAATGAAGCATATCCTTTGGTATAACTTTTTAGTTTATCAAAGAAATCATATACTATCTCTGATAATGGTATCTCATAATGAATATTAACTCTTGTATTATCAATATAATCAGTATTCATATAAGTTCCCCTTTTATCTTGACACAATTCCATAATACTTCCGATATATTCATTAGGAACGTATATATTGGTACTAATATATGGTTCTTTAATTGAACTAATCTTTACCTTAGGAGGAAACTCCGATGGATTATCAACATAAATCATACTTCCGTCAGTCAAAGTTATTTCATAAATAACTGAAGGTGCTGTAGCAATAATATCGACTCCAAATTCTCTCTCAATACGCTCTGTTATAATATCCAAATGTAATAACCCAAGAAAACCAGTTCTAAAGCCAAAACCAAGTGTTTGTGAAGTTTCTGGTTCAAAAGACAAAGAAGCATCATTTAATTTTAATTTTTCAAGAGCTTCTCTTAAAGCTGGATATTTTTTACTATCGATTGGATATATTCCACAGAAAACCATTGGTTTTAACACTTTATATCCAGGTAATCCTTCTAATACTGGATCATTATCTAATGCAATCGTATCACCAACTCTAACACTATCGATTGACTTAATACTAGCAGATAAGAATCCTACTTCGCCCGCTGATAAAGTATTTACTTTTTCCTTTTTTGGAGTATGATAACCAATTTCTGTTACTTCGTAACTAGCTCCTGTTGTAAACATCCTAATTTTATCACCAATTGATACTTTTCCGCTTACAACTCTTATTAATGAAACTACTCCCAAATATGAATCAAAATAACTATCAAAAATTAAACATCTAAGTTTATTATCAGTATATTCTATCTCTGGACTAGGAATCCTTTCAATGATAGCATCCATAAGTTCAGGTATACCTACACCTGTTTTTGCTGAAGTAAGCAATATTTCTTCACGTTTAAAACCAAAAGTTTTATTAAGTTCTTGTATTCTTTTCTCAATATCGGCACTTGGTAAATCTATCTTATTAATGACTGGTATAATTTCTAGATTATTCTCCATTGCCAAATATATATTTGATAATGTCTGGGCCTCAATTCCTTGTGCTGCATCGACAATTAAAATAGCACCCTCACATGCAGCCATACTTCTTGATACTTCATAAGTAAAATCGACATGCCCTGGGGTATCAATTAAATTAAGAATATAATCTTTATATTTTAACCTAACAGCATTTAACTTAATAGTAATACCTCTTTCACGCTCAAGATCCATATTATCAAGGATTTGGTTTTTCATTTCACGTTTATCAATAGCCCCCGTATATTCCAAAATGCGATCGGCCAAAGTACTTTTTCCATGATCAATATGAGCAATTATACAAAAGTTTCTTATTTTATTTATGTCCATAAATATCAGTCCTCAAAAAAATTATACCATTATTTTAAAGAAAATGCGAACATAATTAAAGAAAAAAGGTTATTGATATATCAATAACCTCTACGAATTATTCCTTATAATTACAACTCCACTGCCACCGGTAATATTAGTTGCACAATTATCATCTGAATAGCATCCACCAGCACCACCGCCAGTATTAGCTGCACCACTTTGTCCACTATTACCGCCACCACCAGCACCACCACTACACTGCTTATCAAAGCCGTTGCGAATCCAAGCGGTACCAGCGCCACCACCTGCATAAATTGCTCCAGAAGATTCACAAAATTCACGAGTATTTCTACAAACACTACCATTTACTTTACAACCGCCATTATTGGCACAGCCAGTTCCGCCATATTGATTATATTGCGTTTCACCATTTGTTCCATTACTACCATTACTGCCAGCACTTTTACAATTAGTATCTTCTCCAGCATCAGGCGCCCCGCCACTACCACCAGAGCCTCCAACTTCTGAATTTGCAGCACCACCACCATTGGCAGTCAAATCAAACGCCTTTGTACTTTTTCCTGATTCTCCTCTAGCACCACCAGCACCTATCGTAATATTGTATGAATTTCCAGTAACTAACGTTAGTCCTGTTTGTGTGGTTGTATATCCACCGCCACCACCAGCTTTAAAAAATGAATATCCACCACCGCCACCTACTAAGAAAGCATCTACTTTTGATTTAATTTTTGTAACCGTGAGTGTTCCCCCAGTTAGAAAATAAACTTTCCAAGGTGTTGTCTTAATTTTATCGTAAGTAATATTTTCTAATGTTTCACATGTTGCATAATTAGTACCAGTACAAACTTTAAATTGACCAGTATAATTAAAACAAAAAGCACATTCATTATCAAATATAATATTTCCATTTATAAAATTACTAATTTCTTTTTTACCATTAGTATTGCCTAATTTATCTGAAACACTGCCTGCTTTAATTGTTACTTTTAATTGACCACTTAAGGTATTATTATTGATAACCAAATTATAAATTCCACTACTTTCAGAAACCTTAGTTAATGTAAAATCTGTCACACTTTCATCACCAATAGTAACTATAATATCACTCTTAGTAAAGCTGTCATAATTAACTCCAACACCTGCATCAGTTACTTTTAGTGGAATAGTTACACTACCGCTAACTGTATTAGAACCAGTGTAATTATTAACAGCAATTACCGGTCCAACAATATCGATTTTTTTTACATCTTCATTCTTTGATTCAAATTCATTTTCATTATATTTTATTTGCGCAAGTAACTTACCCTCGCTTTTTAAATTAATTACCTTAACGTTGCCGTTATCTGATACTAAAGTACTTTCTCCAGTATAACTATATTCGTATGAATAATTACTAAGTTCATCGGCATCATATACGTTTTTAAGTTTATATGTTATCGTAACCTCTTTTGACTTTCCCCATTCATCAATACCAGGATTAAAAGAAAGGGCAATATCAGCAACGGCTGCCACCGCACTACCACAAGAACTACTATATTTATTATTTCTATCGTAGACATTTTTAACAATTGACTTACTGCTTATATTACGTTCAATATATATATAATCACCTTTTCTAACATATTTGTCCTTAGCAATTGGTGAATCAACAACATTATTAGTTAAATAACCGTAATTAATCAAATCTTGAATAGTAACACATTGATATTCATTAATACCATCAGAACTTGCTATATAAAATAATGTATTCCTATTTTCTAACAAATAATTACCAGCTTGTTTTTCAATATTATTTATAGTTGTTTCATAAGTTTTCTCTTTTGCTTTACTGATTGACTCTGAAATAAAATAAATACCAAATGAAAGAATAAGTGACAAAACTACAATCACTGCCAACAATTCAACAAGCGTAAACCCTTTTTCACTAAGTTTTCTCTTTATTTTCATCCAAAATGACTCTCCTATCTTTTTATTCATTCTATTCACCTATTATAAATATATCATATTTTCTTCTTAAAAGCCATAAAATTTAAAAAAGTTATCTTTTCGATAACTTTTTTAATCTAAATCATGTCTAGATAAAATTGCAGCTGGTGTTTTTCTCATAGTATTAAATACTGGTATTAATGAAATAACAATATTAAATACATAAAGCAATATAATACATAGTAAAACTACTCCGAAATTCATTACATAATTCTTAGATACATAACTAATATCAGAAACAACACTAATGCAATAACTCATAAATAATACTCCTGGTAATGATGTAAGTGTTGTTATTGCAAAGGCTTCTCCCATAAACATCTTATAAATATCGCTTCTTTTAACACCAATAGCTCTATAAATACCTACTTCTTTAATTCTGGATAAGAAAGAAGATCTAGTCATCAAAATTATTTCAACCAAAGAAATTCCTAACATAATTCCTGCAACAATTAAACTAGAATTCATGCTTTCTTTATTTTGCTTCATATATTCTTCTTTATCGACATTGTATACATCTGTAACTCGTTTATCCAGTTCTTTAAATGCATTAATTGTAGCATCTTTATCTACTGGATAAATAATTAAGTTTTTGTTATTTTCGATTACTTTATATCTATTAGTTGTTTCATTTACAAAATAACTATTAATATTATCAGCTGAAGTATAGTAACCTACAACCACTAACTTATGGCCATTAATTTTAACTTCATCGATTGTTTTATTTAATTTAAATGTATCTTGTAAACTTTCATTAACAATTACTTCATAATTATAATCAGGGCCTCTTCCTTTGGTAATCTTTAACCTATTTTTATATAACTCATAGTTATAAACACTACCACTATCGTCAGTTTTTCCATATGTCGTAGCATATCCACGATCACCTTCTGAAGTAGAATTATCAATAATTGTAATAAATTGCGATTCATCCGTATATATAGATGGACTCTCTAAATCAGTTATACCAACAATTGTATACTCAACAACTCGATTATTTAAATATACAATTGTATCTAACATTTTACTAACATCATATAGTCCAAGCATTTTAAGTCCATCAGTTTTATTATATACCATTTTATCAATAACAATTTCGTGCTCATTTTCAGGCATTCTTCCATAAATTAAATCGTCTTTACTTATCATCTTAATACTAGATAATGAACCTTTCATTGATAAATCATTATATTCAGTTTGATAATAAAGTTTTGTATTTATACCTAAATTAACCATACTATTACCTGGTATTATATAATTAATGCCTTCCATTTTAACATATTTTTCATAATCACTTATTTTAATTTTATTACTTTCTAACATCAAATAATTCTTATTTTTCTCAACAAAATATTTATCTTCTACTGTTGATACACCTATCAAATTACTTATTGAATAAGTTACAAATAACGATGATAGGAAAAAACCACCAAGTAATAATTTTTTAACAAATGAATAATCAAATACTTTTTTAAATCCATTACTGAAAATTGTAAAAATATTAAAAATAGATGAATATTTAAGTTTAATATTACTATTAATTATTTTATCAAAATCAAAGGAATATTTCTCATATACACTTTTATCCAATTGTTTATAATTATCATTAACTAATTCTATATTAGAACTATTATCTATTACCTCAATTTTATCATCATCTTTATTCTTAATATAAACATTACCATTTTTAAATATAACAATCAAATTAAGTTTATCCTTATTATCACTATAAACATCAATATTAATATTATTATCATGATTGTTATTATGATATTTAAAATCTTTCAAATAAAACTTATTATCTATACGATAATCTAGATTACTAACATTTTTATTTTCATAATCTTTTATAACTGTACCATCCAATAATTCAATAATTCTAGTAGCATAAAATTTTGCTAATTCTACTTCATGCGTAACTAATATTACTAACTTATCTTTAGAGATTGATTTAATAATATTCATAACTTCAATAGTATTTTTACTATCAAGATTTCCTGTTGGCTCATCAGCTAAAATAATATCTGGATTCTTAACTAGTGCTCTAGCTATTCCTACACGTTGTCTTTCACCACCAGATAACATACCACAAGGTCTATGACGATAACGATATATTCCCGTACGTTCTAAAATGTAATCAACACGTTTTTTTATTTCACCTTTATCCTTGATACCAATCATTCTTAAAACCATTGCCACATTTTCATAAACACTCTTAGTATCAATTAATTTATAATCTTGAAATATATAACCAACTCTCAAATTACGTAACTTATCTTTTTTATAAGTTAATTTAGTTGTAATTTTTTTATTATTAATGTAAATGTTTCCTTTATTAACATTATCTAATCCACCTATGGCATTTAACAATGTTGTCTTACCACAACCTGATGGTCCTAGCAAAGCCACAAGTCCTGTATCAGGAAGTTCTAATGTAGTATTGTTAATAACATGAATTTGATTTTTTTTATGACGATTATAATACTTATTAAGTTTATCTATTCTTATCATATTATACTTCCTCTCTATAAGACTTCATAGCACTTTGCTTAAATATTTTTGAAGCAAATCTTGTTGATATTAAATAAGACATAACCACTAAAATAATATACATAAGTATATAATCTTGAATTTTTAAGTAGCCTATTATATTGTTAATCATTTTAACATTTATAACTTTATATTTAGTAAGTAATATTAAACCAATATATGTAATATAAGCCAAACTAGCATTCGTAAATAGTTCAATATCCAATATACGTTTCAAATGTCTAAAATTAGCTCCTAATATTCTTAAAGTTGAAAAATAAACATTTCTTGATTTAAGAATTAATTTAATAACAAAGTAAGATATAAAAAACAACGTTATAACCAAGACAATGATTACCACAAGTTTCATTATTTTAAGAACTTTTAAAGCATCCCCAGCAGCATTGTCTAATGTCTTTCTTATTTGAAGAGTACTATATCCTAGTTGTTCTAATTCATCACTAACCGCATCCACATTGTCAACATTATCGGCAATCACTGATGCTTGATAACTATCCTTATTAAATAGCCTATTATAATCTTCAGGATTTATAAATATAGATCCAAATCTATTATCAGATTTATTGATCCAAAGTAAACTTTCAATATTTTTTTCATTATATACTTCACTAATAGTTAAATCTACTTTATCACTATAATATAAGTTATCAACAATAATACTAAGTTTCCTATTCTTGCAATTATAATCATAACACTCAAAACTAATTCCTTCAGACACATAAGCTCTTCCTTTAGGAACTCTTGGACTCACCCTAATATCATGACTATCTCCCATTGCATTATAACTCTCATAATTTTTATTATTCAAATTAACAGTAACTTTACTATGTTCCCTATTAATATCTTTCATATATTTATCAATTAAGCTACTACTTACATATATTTTATTTTCAGTACCAAAACTAAAACTAAACATTCCTTCATCAAGATACTTTACGCCAACAACTTTAATACTCATTGCACCCTTATCAGCCTGATAATAATATGTCTTAGTAAGGGCTTCTTCAACTTTATCAGTAAAATAATAATCATATGGTTCAACCAAAATAATTACTTCATTATCTGCTTCAGGCATTCGACCATAATCAAGTTTTCCCTCAAATAATGAAACATCAACTAAAGTACCATACAAATTAAATGGATTATCATCTAATGATTCAAACCACAAAGGACTATCTAAAACAATGTCATTTTCTACAATATTAGCTACATTTTTTATCATTCTAAGGTTATTAAAATCATCATTGCTAATCGCACTGCCATCTTTTTTCTTAATGACAATACGAGTATCTCGCATATCATTAAAGTAATAATTAATACCTAGTTTACCTTCTTCATATTCATCTTTTTGTAATGATGCATAAACTGAAAGTAAACTTACTGTAATAAACAAGAAGACAACAAAAATAAGAACAAACTTAGGAATAATATTAAAAGTGTTTCTAATTCCAAGCCTTATCATATTGAATAATCCAATACTCTTACTTTCTTTAATATTCTCATTCTCAACTTTCTCAGTTGGTATAACTTCCTTATCAGAAACTATTTTTCCATCATGCATTTTAACAACTCTGGTAGCAATATCTTCAATTTCACTAAAATTATGTGTTACCACAATTACTAATTTATCTTTAGATATATCTTTAAGTAATTTAATGACATCTTTAGCTGATTTACTATCGAGATTGCCTGTTGGTTCATCACAGACAATAATAGGTGTATCCTTAGCTAATGCCCTTGCAATTGCTACTCTTTGTTTTTGCCCTCCAGATAATTTTGATACTTTCGTATTTCGATATTTTTTAAGGCCTACTTTATCAATTAACTCTAATACTTTTCGTTTAACCTCTTTACGTTTATAACCATTAAGTAACATTACTAATTCAACATTTTGATATACTGTATAACTATTAACTAAATTGAAATTCTGAAAAATATTCGAAACATATTTTTTACGATATTCCTCAAAATCACTTTCTCTATAATGGCTTGTTTCCTCACCATTAATATACATTTCTCCTTCTTCATAACTATCAAGTCCACTTATTACATTTAATAAAGTTGACTTACCACTGCCTGATTCACCAACAATCGCTACAAATTCTCCAATTTTAAATTCAATACTAACTTTATTGAAGCCAGAAGCAATTACTCCTTTACTGTAATAAAACTTTGATACGTTTTTGAGTTTTAACATTCTATCACTCCTCCACTATATTATAACATATAATTAGTCTTATACTATCTAATCGTATAATTTATAATAATTATTTTTTAGTTTTGTAAAGTTATCTTGAGAAACATATATTTTATCTACTTCATAATAGTTATTATATAAATTAAATGTATTTAACTTTTTATTTTTCAAATCCTCAATTATCATTTTATACTCACCAGTTTGATCATAATTAGGATACATTCCTAAAACATCATAAACTACTTCATCATCATATTCATGATAAGTATAAAATTTCATCTTACTTTCATTATATGTCTTTATATCCATTTTAACATCTTTAAGACTATTATCAATAATAACTTTATCATCATCTAAATATATGATATCACTAATAATTAAATTATCTTTCATTGTAATATTATAATTATTTACTTTCTCAACTTTACTTTCATCAGTATATATATCAAAAGTACCTAAAGCAGCAAATGATACTCCTAATCCAAGTCCTATTAAAATAATACTTATAATAAAGATAATAAATATTTTAGAATAATTATTCTTTCGATTAAAAATTAAATTATAAACAAATAAAAGTAGTAAAAAAATAAATACAAGTGCACCTACAATAGCAATACTTATTCCATTAAAGAATATTCCATATAATGCATAACTTAAACTAAACACAAATGCTACCATAAAGAAAATAAATGCTAAAGTTAAAGGAATAGCTATTAATAATGCTAAACATTTAAATATCCATACACATAATTTCCATATCTGTCTAAATAAATGAAGGCTACTATTTTCTGGATCCCTAATTACAACCTTATATTCTTTTTTTTCTTTAAGTTCTTTAATTGGTTCTTCAATTACTCTTTCTTCAATGTTCTTATCTGTGATTATCACATAATAATCTAGATATCTCGTTTTAAGAACTCGATAAACAATAACACATCCTAAAATAATCCAAGTTAGATATAAAAATGTATCTACCAAATATGTAATAGTTCTAACAAAACTGTCAGGAAGAAATACAAATATTCTTCTAACAAGTTCAACAATGACATCTGTAGATATTAAAGAAGCTACCCAAATAATTAAAATAAGTATTCCTATTTCAAACAAAAATTTTATTTTTTCTTTAAATCTCATTGACCAAAACATACTAACAAGCTTAGAAGTAAAATTAAATCCTTTGTCAAATGCATCCATTAAATTAATTTTTTTGTCAACTTTAATTTTTTCCGTCTCCCTATTATTAATAAGTTCATCTAAACTAATATTAAAGATCTTACTAATTTGAATTAACTTTTCTGTATCGGGATAAGCCGTACCACTTTCCCATTTGCTAACTGCTTGACGTGACACATTAAGCTTATCAGCCAACTGTTCCTGCGTAATATTATTTTCTTTTCTTATTTTTTGTAATTTTTCACTAAAATTCATTCTTTCACCTCTGACGCAATTGTATTATACATCTCAGTTGCACACAACCAATTTGTAGTTGTTTTTTGTATAATATAAGTTGCATTTACTATTATATTATATCTTTTAAACTTATACAAATCAAATTAATTATTTTATGATATAATAATTATATACTATAAAGAGGTGATAAAATGAATAGAATTAATTTATGGGAAACCAAAATGAAAGATAAATATATTTTCTTTAACAGTCTTGAGGAATACTTCAAATATCTAGATGATAATAATTTGGAAATTAGTTTCCTTACTAAAGAAGGGTTCAATTCTGAAGCGCTTTGTGAAGACATTATTGATAATTTTGCTCTACGTAATAATGTCGAAGTAACTTATACCGATGAGACTCATCCAATTGCCTTTATTAATAAAGCATTTCAAAGCACTTGGATTAACCCAGTTTTCTTTGAAAAACACAAAGAAGAATTTAAAGCATATACTAGAAAAAAAGTAATTGAAGCTATAAAAAAAGGAAAAAGTACAATAATAATTCCAGACTACATTTTAGATGAAGATATCATTAAAGAAATAATTAATTCTAAAGATAAAGACGTCTTCACTATATTTATAAAAGAATATGATAAAAATCTAATAATCAGTGAAGAACTAACCAAATTAATTAAAGATAATTATTTAGAAGCATATATATCTAAAAGAAACGAACGCAATAAAAAAATAAGTAGCAAATATCTTATTTCATTTTATACCAAAAAAGAATTAACCGAAATTGGATCTTTAACGCTTAATACCCCTCTAGACGAAACAACTATAAATCATCTTATACATGTAAATACAGAAGCCACAATCACCTTATCGCCACCAAATAAAGACAAAAATGACGAAAAAAAATATTATGAGTATTTAATTAATATCTTTAATATTTTAAAACAACATAACCGCAATTACAATATTAGTATCGAAGTTAACAATCGTGAACTATTCAGGCAAAGCAATTTACTTAATATATTGCCAAATAATATAAACTTAACTATTCAAAACGATTTATATAAATATGATATTGAAACGTATCAACAAGAAGAAGATAAATTAGAAAAATTAATTGCCCCAATAAGAAATTCTGATCTATCACCATTTGAAAAATATCTTGCTGTTTATAATCTTGTCAAAAAATTTAAACCATACAGAGAAAATGATGAAGATCTCGAAAAATCCAGATATTTAAGATACATTTTGGCAGATGGCAATGAATACATTGTTTGTGTTGGTTTTTCTAAACTTCTTGAAGACTTATTAAATCGTGTTGGTATTCCTAATCAAAACATGTCAGTTGGTGTCGACATATCATATGATGACGGATTTACTCAAGAGGAAAAAAATATTGAAAAAGCTGGTCACCAAAGAAATATTATTAAAATAGACGATGATAAATATAATATTCATGGCATCTATGTAGTTGACAGCACTTGGGACAATGATATGGAAAATGATTTCTATTACAATTCCTTACTTACCTTTGACAGAAAAAAAGAAGCATACAGACTTGAGTTCTTAAATGACTATGATCTTTTACTTGATTATCACAATTTTGAAGATTTTAAAGCAAAAATGGACTATTTGATGAAAAAAACAAAAAAAGATGATTTTCATGTTAAAATTAAAAAAACTGAAAAAGAAAAAATAATAGAAACATATACCCAAATATATAAAAAAATATGTGAAATACTTAAATGTCTAGACTATCAAAAATATAGTGAACTATATAACAAATATAATGAATATTTTTCACAAAATGTTTTTACCTCAAATGGATTTGCTACGCTTGACGAAGCTGATAAAATTGCCAGTCAAATGTTAACTGAATATGCTTATTACATTATGCAATTATCAAATAAAACTGTAAAATTATCAACTATTTTAGAAGCTGCTACCGAAGTAAAACGAAAAATTGATGGACTATCAGATGAAGAAATTACTATATGGTTAAATGAAACAAAACAAAAGCACATCAAAAATGAAACCAAAGTTTTTCCATATAAATATGATCATAGTGTTAAAAAAGAAGCCTATCTAGAAGAAAGAACAACAACTGAGCATACAAGATAATGAGGCAAAATATGAATAATCTTCTTAATCCATTTAAAAAAAGAAATCTATCATTTTACTGATGAAATGCTAGATAAGTGGTTAAATAAAACAATTAGCGATTATGAAAATGAAATAGATTCTCTATTTCCATATAAATATAATAAAGATAATAAAATTGAAGCATATTTAGAATCACGAAAAAAATAAGAGACTTTTTATAAAGTCTCTTTTATTAATCTAAATGTATCACGAACAATCATAACCTCTTCATCCGTAGGTACTACATATACTGGTACTTTTGACTCTTTTGAAGTAATAAGTCCCATTTTTTTATCTTTACCATAACCAATATTTTCATTATTTTGATTATCTAAAGATACATTCATAGCTCCAGCTATATTATCGATAATATCCTTACGAATTTGAACATTATTTTCAAGTATTCCAGCTGTAAATACCATAGCGTCTACTCGACCATTTAGTTCAAAATAATATTCTGCAATGTGTTTAATGATTGAATCCATAAACACTTTATAAGCAAGTTTAGCTTGCTCATCACCATTATTCATTAATGCGGAAACATCACGAAAATCATTTTTGCCGCATATTCCTTTTAAGCCACTATTTTTATTAAGTTCTTCCATTACGTTCTCTAAACTTAGGCCACTCTCATCAACAACAAATTTAATAATTGATGGATCTATTGCTCCAGAACGTGTTCCCATAACTAAACCATCAAGTGGCGTAAGTCCCATTGAAGTATCATAAGATAATCCATTTTTAATACAAGTAATACTTGCGCCACTACCTACGTGGCATATTATTAAATTAACATCTGTTTTACCAAGAATTTCTTGCATTTTATTAGTAATATATTTATGACTCGTTCCATGAAATCCATATCTTCTTACTTTATACTTTTGATACCATTCATAAGGAATAGCATATATATAATTAAAATCAGGCATTGTTTGATGAAATGCCGTATCAAATACAGCAACTTGTAAAACATCAGGTAAACATTCCTTCATAGCCTTTATTCCAGCAATTTCTCCCGGATGATGAAGTGGTCCCAAATTTGTCATAAGAGTAATGTCATTTAATACTTTATCGTCAATTATTACTGAATCACTATAAATTTCCCCACCATGTAATATTCTATGGCCAATGCCTTTTATCTCATTTAAATTTTTTATTATTTTATTATTTATAAGCTCATCAATCATTACCAAAACTGCATCTGTATGATTTTCAAGCCTTTTAGCTCCAGTTATTTTCTCATCATTATAACTAACAGTCCAAAAGCTATCATCATAACCAATTTTTTCAATATAGCCTTTACTAACAACTCGTTCTGTTGGCATTTCATACAATGAAAACTTAAGCGATGAACTGCCACAATTAATAACTAAATATTTTTCACTCATTTTATCATCTCCACTCTATATAAATATATCAAAAAAAGCATTAAAAATCTATATACAATTGCAATTTCACACAAAATAAAAATCGGACAATGTCCGATCAATATTCAAAATGGTGACCCGTACGGGATTTGAACCCATGAATGCATGCGTGAAAGGCATGTGTGTTGAACCACTTCACCAACGGGCCAACAAAAACAAAATGGTGGGCCTGAATGGACTTGAACCATCGACCTCACGCTTATCAGGC
>CAMOMI010000005.1 GCA_946619755.1 uncultured Clostridia bacterium | reverse complement strand
CAGCAGCCTGGTTCATAACTGAAGAATCGTAAAATCCTAAATCATTGCAACCAGCACCATGAACAGAAGGGCCTGTATTATCAGTATTATCACTTTTTCCCGTTACCCTATAACATTTACCAAATGAATAATCGACAGAACTACAAGTATTGCCAGATGGGCAAGCAGACCATAGATTTACATCAGAACAACTTGACGGAGTCCATGGTTCAGATGAACCATCGTCTACACATTTCCAATCGCCATGACCAAGAAAAGAACAATCATAAGGACTATAATAGCCAGATACAGTACAACTACATTGTTCAGCACTATAAGTACCTTTTTTAGTAACATTAAATCCAATAAAAGAAATTACAATCAAAGATATTGCAACAAAAACAAATATTATTACATATTTACCTCTCATAATTATACTTCTCCAATACTTGTCATATCTAAATAATTAATTGTAAAAGAAGTCAATAACAAGTTCCTTTCTTTTTCTTCCATCACCGGAACAAGTAATGTTTTATTACCTTTTTTCTGTTCTTTAAAAAACATATGAACATTCATTGGTTCCTCATTTTTATCAACCATTATTCCCAAATAATATACATTATCATCTAACTCAGTTTGATCAAGAATTAAAAATTCTTGATTATTACCTAGTTTAACAATCTTATCGACCATTATCTACTACGCCCCTTTACATTATCATTGGATAATTCTTGAATATATTCAGCCATTTTTTCTACCATTGAATCAGGAACCATTTCTTTTTTGCAAAATTCTTCAAAAGACAAACCAGACTTTATATATCTAATGCAAAGTTTTTTTGTTTCTCTTCTAATAACTTCTTGATTTCTTTCTTTCATTCCTTGAATATACTCATCACTAGGTGTCATATTAGCAATTTCTTTCACCTTAGCCACTAATTTTTTTGTTATTTTAGGTAATCCAAAACCACTAACAGCAATTGATTTAAGTATTCCAGGTATAGCTTTAATTTTATCAATTACAATTCCAGCAGCATTTCGCCATTTACCAGTTTTTTTATCTTTTTTAGCACCAATTGACTTTCCTAATATATCATTAATTTTATCCATGATTGGATATTTATATATTAAAGCAATGTTACCTACAATAAGTGCAGGTATCAAAAATGTACCAATAGTTGTATTTAGCAACGCTAAACTAGCTAAAGCAGAAGCAATTAATACAGGTTTATTATAATATTTATTAATCTTTTTAGGTTCTCTTACATCCTTTACCTCAAATGGTTCAGAATCATTTTCACGTGAAGAAGTATTATCATTTGCATTTTGTTGAATCAAAAGAAACTTATTTTTTTCTACTTTTTTGCGTAAAAGTTCAAGTTTATCTAAAAAAACTGACTTATACTCTTCCGTATTCTTAATAGCATCCGGTAAATCATTAACTCTAGCATTGAATGCTCCCAGTCTCATAATAAAACTTTTAATTTTATTAGTCATATCAACATTAGATAGTTTTGATTTTCCCGAATTAAAATTCTCATAAAACTCATCTAACTCTATAGCAAACTTTTCCATATCAGCTATAAGTCTATTAGCCTCTTCGGCCACATCATTAGAAAAAGTATCATCATTTTCTTCATGGCTTCCTTGTTCATTTTCTTTAGATTTATTATCGGTATTACCATTTTCAGATTGTGAAGTATTTTCTTTTTGATGTGATTTTAATTTTTCAATCAAGTCAGTAACCTTATCCATCATATTTTTAATAGCATTCATCTGCTCTTGATTTTCTCTAATAGGAGTAGATATTCCATTATTTATTAAATTAACAAAATAATCATATCTTGTCATAAAAGATTTCATTCGTGCATCATACACTTTTTTATTAAATGCAGATTTAGTATTAAGTAAAAGATTATTAAACCCATTTAATTCACTTGCAAATGATCCTAAACTATTTATAAGCATAGTATATTCTGTACTACTAGTTTTCTTTTTGCCATATACTGCATTATTTAATTTAACAACTAATTCATTAATCTTAACTTGTAAGCCTGTTTCTTGATATCGAAGCAAAGATAATCTTTCTCTCATTATATCAATTTCCATCATAATAGATTTCTTTAAAGGTCTACCAGATTCAGTATATTTTTTAATTAACTCGTCTACATATTTAATTCTTTCATCCATTATATAAGATTCTTCGTCAATAAACACTAAACGATTTCCAAGTTTTTCCTCTATTAAACTTAATAACTTATTAAAATCTCGAACTTTTGAAAAGTCTGCCCCAGATAGACTATCTTGAAACGAATCAATACCTTTTTGATATCTACTAGGAAAGTTTTCCTTTTCAAGTTCTTCAATCAATTTAGCACCATCTTCAGGAAATGTAGTAAATTTATCTTTTATACGTTGTTTTCTATCATTTAATATCCTAATTGATAAATTATAGGTATATAAAATTTTCTTTTTAATAGTAACTATCTTGTCGCCATAAAAAGTAACTTCATTTTTTAAACTTTTAACATCTAAATTAGATAAAACAAATTTTTCAGCATTATCTGTAATTGCCTTAACAATTTTACGATATTTTTCATAATCAACTACTATTTCATTGACATACTGACTAGCACCTGTCAAATCAAAAATATCTTCATCAAGATTAAATGTTCGAATCTTACTATCAATTGTTACTAATAATTCATTATATTGCCTAACAACCTCGTCTACATTTATTTCTTCATTATTCATTTAATACACCTCAATCCAGTTCTATCTTATCTAAATCATTTACAAGATTCATTTGTGTTTCCATCAAAGATTTAATTCGTTCTTTATAAACGCGCATATTTTTTTCAAGCAGCATCCTATCTTGTTCCGTTTTTTCAGCTTTAATTAGTGCTTCATGCACAATAGCATTAGCATTCGTTCTAGCCTCTTCAACAATCATTTTTGCCTCATTATATGCTACTTCTTTTATCCTATCAGCTGTCTCTTGTACTGCTAAAATAGCCTTCTCTAGTTTACTAGCATCATAATCATTATTAATATCATTGCTAAGTTCAGCTATTTTTTGATTAAGTTTATCTACCTTAACCGCATATGAAGCATTCTCTGCATTAAGTTTTTCTAATCTTCCAATCACAATATCGATAAATCTATTTACTTCATCAATATCATAACCATTATTTACGATACTAAATCGTTTCATAATATCACCGCTTAATCTTCAATATCTTCTTGTCTTTTATTGCCATCATCGTCTGTTATAGAACCTTCAACATTAACATTTTTTGGAGTGCATAAGAATATTCCAACCCCAATCTTCTGTAAATCTCCCCCTATTGCATATACTGTGCCACTTAAAAAGTCAATAATACGTTTTGCTTGTTCAGCTGTAACTCTTTTCATATTTACAACTACTGTATTACGTTTTTTTAAATGATCAGCAATTTGTCCACTTTCAGAAAATGCACGTGGTTCAAGTAAAATCATCTTTCCAGTTCCTGCTGGCATCGTTACTGCTTCAGCAGTATAGTATGAATCTTCGTTAGCATCCTCATCACTAATAATCTCTTTAATTTTTCTTCCAAAGGCCATAATTAAAATACCTCCCTATAATCTATATACCATAATTTTATCATACATAAAAAAATAATTCAACAAAATTATTGTATTTGTTAAATTATTTTTTTACTGCTTCAAGTTTATTAATTTTAATTCCTTTATTATAAAATTTACTTTCATATTCTGTCATAATATTATCTTTATCTAAGCAATCTAAATCATTTGTTTTAAAAACTATTTCATATCCATTTTCTTTAAGACTTTCCAAGGAATAATTAAATAAATCGATATTATCAGTCTTCATAATTATTTTTTTAGTATCTTTAAATATATTATTATAAATATTCAAAAACAATTGACTTGTTAGTCTCCTTTTAGCATGTCTTTCTTTTGGCCAAGGATCAGAAAAATTTAAATATATTGTATCTATTTCTCTACTAAAAATTTCACCCAAAGTATTCGCATCCACTTTAATAATTTTTAAATTATCTAGTTCTAATTCATTAGATTTTTGAATAGCTCTTACAACAACGCTATCATATTTTTCAATACCAATAAAATTAATTTCCGGATACCTTATTGCATTTTGAATAATAAAATCTCCTTTTCCCATACCAATTTCAATATATATAGGATTATTATTTTTAAAATATTTATTCCATACACCTTTATATTGATAAGGATTATCTACATAATATTTACCTTTGATAATAATATCATTTGCACCTTTTACATTTTTTAGTCGCATAAATACACCTCATTGGTAGTATACCATAAAAAGAAAAAAGATGCTAATTTGCAACTTTTTTCTACTTACTTCTGGTTCTAGTATAACCATCCGTATTATATATTCCTATTTCATTGTTAGCTGTATTATATATTAACATATGATTATCATGTGCCACAATTACCATATCACCAACTTCATAGTTTTCATAAATAAATTGAGATGCCTCGGCTGGTACTCTTATGCAACCATGACTGCCATCCAACTGATATGCTTGGTTTCCATAGTTTTGTTCATCATCGCCAACTAAATCGTGAATTCCCTCTTCGTCGCCATAATTATATAAAATCCAATGTTTTGCACGACTTCCAGGAAATTTCGTAAATGAGAAATTCTCTATTTTTTCAATGATAGAAAACACTCCTTCATGAGTTGGAGACGCAAGTTTTCCTGATCTAGTTGGAAAAACAGCTGCTAACTGATAGTTTAAATAACAATGCATTCTTTGACTAGTTAAATCATTAAAAACAAAATCTCCTTTTAAATCAGTTGTTTTAGCATACATTATTTCACGACCGGACCTGTCATAAACACCTGCATATTCTTGGTTAATAAACTCAACATATAGCATTTGAACATCGTCATCAGTGGTATATGCAAGTTGTGTTAAATCACTGTCATAATATAATTTTGTTCCCTTATTAACAACGGCATATCCATCAACATATTCATACGTTTCCATTAAAGTATCATTTAAAACAAAGCCATCCATTCCATTAGGTAATTCAATATGTATATATTGTCCCATCGTCGAAATCTTTTTACAACGTTGAGTTTCATATAAATATCCTATAACATGTCCTTGAAAGTCATATAAAAAAGTGTTTTTTGCAATAGAACTATCAACATTATCTTGAACATCTTCAAAATGATTATCATTTATAGTAGCAGTTGTATATAAAGCATGAATATCTACATAACCACTTCTACCATCAGGTAATGTAACTAATGCATAATTATTATTTGATGCTATTGCAATAACGTTTAATGTATCAACATTAATAACTTCTGTCTTAATGACTTCGCCATCAACAAAGTATACATTAGTACCTTTATTTATTGTAAATTGATTACTTCCATTTATAGGATTATAGTTATAAGAATATAACAAATTACGATAAAAGTTTGAATCATTTTCATAAATAACTGATTCAATTGTCATAGCAGGTGTACTTGTACTAGCTTCTTTCTCCTTTTTTTGCTTAATACTCATACTACAACTATATGTACTTAAAACAATACTACCAGCAAGTAAAAAACTAAGTAATTTCTTTTCATTAATTCTTAAATTTATCATCTTATTTCCCCCTTCTTTGAATCGGTTTAATATATTAGCACACTTTTGTTCGTTTGTCAAGCAAAAAGAAAAGAGTATTACTTATACCCTTTCTTTAAATATTCGTCATATAACGCTTTAAATCTATTAAAGTGGATAATTTCTCTTTGTCTTAAAAATAATAAGACATCGATTACATCCTGATCGCTTGTTAAATTTATTAAATTTTCGTAAACCGCTCTTGCCTTTTGTTCAGCTGCCATATCTTCAGTAATATCCGCTAATGGATCACCAGTCGTTGCAAAATACATAACAGTAAATGGCACACCATTCGCATCAGTTGGATATAGTCCTTTTCCATGTTCTGCATAATGTGTATCAAGACCAGCTTCTTTTAGTTCATCTAACGTCGCATCTTTCATTAACTGATAAATCATAGTTGAAATTATCTCGACATGTGCTAACTCTTCTGTTCCAATATCAGTAAGTAAGGCTTTTCCTTTATCATCAGGCATGGTATATCTTTGATTTAAGTATCGCCATGCAGCCGCTAATTCCCCATTAGCTCCTCCATATTGTGTCACTAAATATTTAGCCATTCTTAAATCCTTTTTCTTAATATTAACCGGATACTCCAAAGTTTTAACATATTTCCACATTATTTACTTCCCTCCCATGGCCAAGGTGAATTATTCCAATTCCAATTATTATCCGTTACATTTAAACCATCTAATGTAAGTGGTCCAAAATTCTTCTCATACTCATCGACAATTCGTTTCTTATTACTTAAATACATATTAAATAAATTAATCATTTTGCTATTATTTGGATTAACATCTAAATATAAATTTATTTCTGTTAATACAAAGTTATGTCTCAAAATATCTAAAAGCATTTCCTCTTTTTTATTATTAGCCTTTAATTCGCGATATTTATAATTTCTATATGGATCATATGAATCGTTAAACAAATTACCTCTATCTAATGCTACTTTAGGTGTTGCCAAATCATTATTATTCATATTGTTCGTATTATTTACATTTGGCATATTCATCATATTCATATTACCCATATCATTATTCATATTTGGCATAAAATTATTGTTAAATTCACTATACCAATCATTTGGTATTTCATAAAAAATATTATTCATTTTGTCCTCCCAATTTATCATATGCCTATATGCCTTTTGTGTATAGATTATTGCCTAAATCATATAAAAAGAGTTATCTGGTTCCTGATAGTTGAATCCATCATTACTAGTTCTATTTTCTAAAATACTTACTTTTTGTTCTAACTTTTTTATTCTATTTTCAAACTCATTAAATTTATTAAATACATTATTAATATCTCCCATCCAATTTGCCATATTCCCGTTTAGCATTCCATTAGGTATCATTGGATAATTAGGAAAAAAATTCATATAATCACTTCCATAGTATTATATTCAAATATCTTTAAAATGTGAAAAAAAAATTAAATGTAAAAATAGTATAAAAAAAGAAATAAGTTACTCACTTACTTCTTCTTGAGATTTTTCTTCTTTATTTTCTTCTTTTTTAGGTCTATTCTTTAAAAGTAATTCTTTTCTTGATAAATTTAATTTACCTTTCTTATCATATCCTGTAGCAATTGCCAATACTTCATCACCAACTGCTAAAACATCACTTACTTTATTAACACGATTAACGTCTATTTGTGAAATATGAATTAGTCCTTCACAACCAGGCCATACTTCGACGAATGCTCCAAAATCTTGAATATCAGTTACGCGACAATTATATGTTTTACCAATCTCAACTTCACGAGCAATATTTTCAATTCTTTCTCTCGTTCTGTCAATTACTTCTTGATCCATATGATAAATTGTTACACGACCGTCATCTTCAAGATCAACCTTAACAGCTTTATCATCATTAACTGAAACAACGTTACTACATTCTTGAATAATCTTCGTAATCATTTCACCACCACGACCAATAACATCTTTAATTTTTTCTGGATTAATCATAAAGATACATGTCTTAGGTGCATACTTAGACACTTCTTTTCTAGGTTCTGGAATAGTCTCCTCAATTTTATCTAGAATCTGCATACGAGCTACTTTTGCCTGAGCTAGTGCTTCTTTTAAAATTTGTTTATTAATTCCGCTAATTTTAATATCCATTTGAAGTGCTGTAATACCATTTCTACTTCCAGCTACTTTAAAGTCCATATCACCAAGATGATCTTCAAGTCCTTGAATATCAGTCAAAATTGTATATTCTTCACCACTAGTAATAAGTCCCATTGCAATACCTGCAACTGGCGTTTTAATTGGTACACCAGCAGCCATTAAAGCCATACAGCCAGCACAAATTGTTGCTTGACTTGATGAACCATTAGATTCAAGAATTTCTGATACTACTCTTATTGTATAAGGGAACTCTTCCTCCGTAGGAATTACATAAGATAACGCTCTTTCCCCAAGGGCTCCATGACCAATTTCTCTTCTTCCAGGTGATCCATATCTTCCTGTTTCACCAACAGAGAACGCTGGGAAATTATAATGAAGCATAAATCTCTTTTCATCCTCAATACCTAAACCATCTAGTATTTGATGTTCGCCAAGAGCACCCAAAGTAACTGTTGCTAAACTCTGTGTTTGTCCTCTTGTGAATAGTGCACTACCATGTGTTCTAGGAAGTAAATCAATATCGGTAGATAATGGTCTTATCTCATCCATTCTTCTTCCATCAGCTCTAGTATGCTCAAGTACTGTTATATTTCTAAATATTTCATATTCAACATCATGGAATATTAATAATACCTTTGTAATTAACTCTTTATATTCATCTGGTTTCATCGCATCTTCATATAAAGACTTATATTTTTCTTCCAAATCAGCTTTTACTTTATCAATAGCTTCATATTTTTCTATCTTATCTTTAATTCTTAATGCTGCATCAACACGGTCATGACAAAATTCAACTACTTCACTTCTTAATTCATCAGTTATTTCTAACTTCTCATATTCCATCTTTTCTTCACCAATAGCTGCAATTATTTCTTCTTCAAAAGTAATTAATTCTTTAATCGCTTCATGTCCAAACATTAAAGCTTCAAGCATATCTTCTTCAGATACTTCTCTTGCACCAGCTTCAACCATATTAATAGCTTCTTTAGTTCCAGCAACTGTCAAATCAATATCAGATATTTCTGTTTGTTCTACTGTTGGATTAATAACAAATTCACCATTAACTCTTCCAACTTTAACAGCAGCTACCGGTCCATTAAATGGTATTTTACTAATAGATACTGCTAAACTAGATCCAAACAAAGCTGTTAATTCTGGTGAATTGTCTTTATCAACTGATAAAACAGTATTAACAACTTGTACTTCATTTCTAAAATCTTCTGGAAATAAAGGACGAAGTGGTCTATCAATCATTCTAGCAGCTAATGTTGCTGCATCTGTTGGTCTACCTTCTCTTTTAATAAATCCACCAGGAATTTTACCTACTGAATACAATTTTTCATTATATAAAACCATAAGTGGGAAAAAGTCAGATAATAAATTTGCATTACTTGATACAACAGCTGTTGATAATATAACAGTATCACCATATCTAACCAAAACAGCACCATGTGCTTGTTTTGCAACCTCACCATGTTCAACAATCAATTCTCTTCCCCTAAAATTCATTTTAAAAACTTTCTTTTCCATATTCTACCTCATTTCTACCAAATTAAAGGCACCCAAAAAAGAGTGCCTACGTTTTTTAAAATAAAATTACTTTCTAAGTCCAAGACTCTTAACAACTTCACGATATCTCTTAACATCAGTCTTAAGTAAATAGTTAAGCAAGCTTCTTCTTTTACCAACTTTAATTAATAGACCACGTTTAGAATGTTTATCTTGCTTATTGTTCTTTAAATGCTCAGTTAAAGCATTTATTTCTTCAGTTAAAATAGCTATTTGAACTTCTGGAGAACCAGTATCTTTTTCATCTCTAGCATATTTTTTAATAATCTTAGTCTTAGTTTCTTTAGTTAAAGCCATTTCTCCATCCTCCTTTATTAAATTTTACACCTATATCCTAGTAGCTCGTAAGGAGTACGAAACCCCAAGAAATAGGAACAATTAGAGTATACACTATATTTCTATTTTATGCAAGTATTTTATTAAATTTTAAACTTATTTTTTATTTCTTAATCTAATTGTATATAACCTTTTTTCTAGTTTATATCTTGTCATTATATCTTCTCTAACATATTTTATATCAAATATATTAAAAAAATCATATATATCATGGGTATCAAAAAATCTTTTATATCGACCATCTTCTGTCATATATAAGTGACGTTCTACTTCCTTACCATTCCCTGCGCCATGATTAATATCATTCATAGAATTAACTCTTATGAGAATGTTGCCATTATTAACAAGTATTCTTCTAATTTCCTTAAGTATCTTAATGGTATCTTCTCTCTTAAAATAATGCAAGCATAAATCTGCAATTATCAAGTCAGTTGAATTATTATAAAAAGGAAAACTATCTAACATATCAAAGCAACATGTTCCCATTACTTCAGGAAAATTTCTTTCAACGTTAGCTATTGCATTAGGTGAAGCATCACAAGCAATAACTTTTTTTCCTCTACTGATTAAAGAATATGTATCATTACCACTACCACATCCCAAATCGATTGCTGGACCTCTAGATGGCAAAATTACCTCATCAAATCTATCGAGCCAATTATCACCAACACTTTCTTTAATTATATCATTACGTTCATAGTATGCATGCAGTTTATTCCAATATTCAATATTATTTTTATTTTCTTGATTCACTTTACTACCTCCAAATCTCAATAAAAATATTTATACTAACCATTATCTATCTACTAACGTACTCTATTAGATAATATCATATTATTAAATCTTTTACAATATTTTAAGTATAAATAAGTAATTATTAAAATTCAAAAAAAGTCCAAATAATTGGACTTTTAAATTGTTCACTAACTATTAAACACTATTTCTATCATAAATAGTCTATATAACATTTTATTATTCAATATCAACACCCTTATTAAGTTCTCTTCTACACAACAAACTCATTAATAAAATTATTCCTAAATAAATAATAACTGCTAATACAATTAATATTTTTAATGATTTAGTATCCAATAATATATTATTTGTAAACAAATTCATAATACTACTATCAAATAAACCAACTATAAATACTAACAATAATACAATGCTTTGTGATAACAAGTATGCTATAAACCCAAACAACACAGAAAAGCCTATTTTATTATTACTCTTTCTATAACCTAAAATTATTCCTAAAAAGCCACATTGTATTGCATTAAATACTTCTAAGAAAATAATAGCAATAAAACTTACAATAAATAATGTAGTATTAAACTCTAAACCAGTTGTTATAGAACTAATTAAGCTCCTTAATTCTAACCATCTTTCTTTTGTATAATAAGCAATAAATAAACTCAATATAATAATCACAAAGCCTACTATAAAAAAGATTAATGTTTGAAAAAACTTAGAATTATAAATATCATTCTTTGTAACAGGAAGAGTATGGGTTAAATAAGCCTCATCTTTATATATTGAATCTCTAAATCTTATCCAACTACGCATTATAGTATTAATTAAAATATTAGCTAGTATAGAAAACATACATCCAACACTAATCTGACCTATTATGTTAACAATTACTGATTGTTCTAAAGAGAAAAAGATTCTTGTAGTTATAGCAAAAAATATTCCTAATATATAAAATATACTCATATTTTTTATCATATATTTTAAATCATACTTTAATAATTTTGTTAACATTTAAACATCCTCCTAAAGATTTCATCAATTGATAATTTTTCTTTGTTTCTTAACTTATCAGCATCACTTTGTAATATTATTTTACCCTTATCAATAAATATTACTTCATCAAGTATTCTTTCTATATCAGATATTAAATGAGTTGAAATTATAACACTTGCTCCATCATTAAAATTAGTTAGTATCGTATCTAAAATATAATCTCTCGTTGCTGGATCAACACCACCCAATGGTTCATCTAAAATATATAAATCAGCAATTCTTGACATAACAAGTACTAATTGTACCTTTTCTTGCATTCCTTTACTCATTTTAGATAATTTTTGATTAATATCTAAGTCTAAATCTATTAATAATTTTTTAGCCTTTTCAATATCAAAATTATCATAAAAATCAGCAAAATAATCTATTACTTCAGATACTTTCATTTGTTTATTTAAATATGTTCGCTCAGGCAAATATGAAATGACTTTTTTGCTTTCAACCCCAACTTTTTCTCCTTTTATCATTACTGTGCCAGAAGTTGGTGTTAATAAATCATTAATTAATTTAATTAAAGTTGTTTTACCAGCGCCATTTTTTCCTAACAATCCAACAATTTTTCCCTCTGAAATACTCAAATTAATATCTTTAAGTATTTGTTTATCATCAAAAGATTTATTTAAATCCTTAATTTCTAATAATTTCATCTCATTCATCAATTCCTTCCAAATACTTAATTGAATCAGCTTTACCAAGTCCAATTCTTCTCATTCCTTGAAAATAACTTTTAGCTAGAGTAATTGCATATTCATCTTTCAATTTTTCAATTAACTTACTATCTTTTGTTACATATTTACCATTAGTTCTTTCGGTATAAATAAGTTTCATACTTTCTAACTCTGCTAATGCTTTTTGCATCGTATTAGGATTAACCTTAAAAGTTGTTGCAAATTCCCTAACAGATGGCAATTTATCACCACTTTTAAATACTCCAGAAATAAGATATATTTTCATATACTCAAGTAACTGAATATATATTGGAATATTGTTATCAAATGTAAATTCCATTCTTTCACCTCATTGTATTACTTAATTAATACAATAATATTATATATTATGTTCTTTAACATGTCAATAGTATTAAAGAATAACACAATTAAAAAAGATATAAAAAAATCCGAATATTCGGATTTTTATTTGATTATCTCTTACTAAATTGTGGAGCTCTTCTTGCAGCTTTAAGACCTGGTTTCTTTCTTTCCTTACTTCTAGGATCTCTAGTTACCATACCAGCTTTCTTAAGAATCTTTCTATAACTATCTTCATTACCTTCATTTTCTTTATCATATTCAAGTAATGCTCTTGTGATTCCTAGTCTAATTGCACCAGTTTGTCCAGAAAATCCACCGCCCTCAACATTACATTCAATATCAAAAGTTTCTAAATTATTAGTAAGTTCAAGTGGTTGTTTTAAGTCCATTACTAATACTGGGAATGGCATATATTCATTAACATCACGTCCATTAACAGTTATTTTACCACTTCCTGGGATAAGTCTAACTCTAGCTACAGAACTTTTTCTTCTACCAGTTCCACAGAATACTCTATTTTCATTTTTCTTTGCCATAATTATTCTCTCCCTACCTTAATTTCTTTTGGTTGTTGCGCCATATGAGGATGTTCACTTCCTGTGTATACGAATAATTTCTTATACATTTGTCTTCCCAATCTATTATGTGGAAGCATTCCTTTAACAGCTCTTTCTACCATTTCTACTGGATAGTTTTCTAACATTTCCTTACCAGTTCTTGTTCTTAAACCACCAGCATATCTACTGTGATTATAATATTTCTTTCCTTCTAATTTATTACCAGTTAATAACACTTTATCAGCATTAATAATGATAATATTATCACCGCAATCAATGTGTGGAGTATATGTTACTTTATGTTTACCCCTTAACATTGATGCTGCTTTAGCTGCTACTCTACCAAGTGGCATATCAGTTGCATCGATAACATACCAATCTCTAGTAACAGTCTCTTTAGTTTGCATAAATGTTTTCATTTTTTTCTCCTTATAATTATTAATATTTATCATTCCCATTTTCGTGTTCCCAATACGAAAATAAGTCCGATATAAAATGTACCGATTATGATTATATTAAATATTTATTATTTTGTCAAGAAAAAATGCCAAAATTGGCATTATTCTTTAACAAATAAAGGCAGGATCATCTTAAGTTTATCTTCGCCAAGTACTTCATCTAAATAAACATCTCCGTCTTTATATGTTGCACATACTATTTTATAATTATCTTTTATATCAGTTCCATCTTCATTTACTTCTGCAATATAATAATATTCTCTATCGTCTTTTTCTACCTTGTCGACAATCAAATATTCTTCATCATTACCTAAAGTAACTATTTTATTTATTTCTAATTCCATATTTCCTCCATTATTTTTTCCTAATTCGTTCATAATCATCATTTTGAATAAGCGCATTAATTTGTTCATCAAAAGATGGAGTTCTTTCAACATCAGTAATTTTATCATTAGAAGTATCATCCTTAACCGTCCAAAATGCATCTGGCATAGTATAATCTAAACTATTATTCTCTTTAATTTCTTCAGTAAATACCCCATCATCAGATCGATCATCAAATAATTGTGTCTGCGTAAATGGTTCTACTTCTTGAAACAAGGATGAATCATCAACTTCTAAATTATGATTTTTATCATCAAATACTTGTTTAGGAATAGTTGAATCAGTAGTATTAGTTTCACTATAAACTTGCTCATCTATTTGAGTTTCTTCTGGGATAAATACATCCGTAGGAAATGCTGCTTCACTTTGATAACTATCAGATTCATCAAAAACATTCTCACCTTCATTAATAAATAAATTATCATTTAATGGAGTTGATACATTTTCAATAAGTAAATCCGGAATTTCCGTAGATACCTCTTTCTGTTCCTCAAAATGCATATTAAACATTTCATTTACTCTTCTAATAACACCTTTTGTCTTTTCTCTAACCCTATCTGCCATAAAATCATCTGAAGGATTAAATATTTTAACAACCTTATTAGCAGGTAATTCATCAATAGCTTCGTCAGTAGCAGAAATATTTAAATTATTCATAATATCAGTAACATTGGTATTATCTCTAAACATTTCTAAATTACTATTAATTGATAAAAGTAATTCTTTATTTGCATCAGATGTTTGCTCTATCATTCCAGTTAAATAACTAATCGTCTCTCTTATCTCACTTATCTTAGCACTATTATCACCAAGTGAATTAATTATTTCAAGTTGCTCCTTTATCTTAATTCTATCAAAAGGATCTATATAAACTTTTATTCCCAAAGAATTCATATAACTTCTTCGTTCTTTAATTAAATCCAAAAGATGATATCGTTTATTTTTAGCCAAGTCATAGTAACTATCTTTATCGCAAATAAGTTGTAATATTTCAATTAAAGACAACTTATATTTAGCTACAATCATCTCAACATGATTCTTTATATAAATTTGTCTATTCTCTTCATTTGGAGCATTCTGATAACATATATATGTGGCATCTAATAATTCTTGACTATCATCTACTTCTTTATATGCTTTGCTTACCTCCAAATCTAATTTATTTTGATCATTTAGAAGTTCTTTTAAATCAAATCCATTTTGTTTATATTCACTAACAGCACTTGTATATATTAACTGTCCTTTATCATCATGTAATCTTCCTTCTGCTTTTAGCAAATTATTTATAAGTTCATCTTCAAGTATAATTATTTTATCATTAGTAAGTGTTGCTCTTCTATCCTCATTTACCAATTCTTGTGATAACCTTGAAAGCTCAGTTTTATTACTTTCTAAGTTCTTTAAATTTATCAAATAACCTTGTATATCACTAATTCTTTTTCTTATATTATCTATTAAAATATTATCTAAAGGCGACAATTCTAACTCGTCAGTAGCATATTTTTCATAAACCTGTATATAACTATGTCTTAATTCATCAAAGGCATTATAATTATCTTCAAATAAACTAAGTTCTCTCAATTCTTCTTCCAAAGGCAAATTATTATAATCAGTATCTTTAATCTTAGCAATTAACTTATTATATATTTCATGATCTATTTGAATTACCAAATCACGATAATCACTAAGTATTTCTTCACGATTAGTAGAAGAAACTTCTAACATTTTTTCTTTCATCTTTAAAAGTTTACTTCTATTATCATCAATAACTAACATAATTCACCTCCTCATTTTATAAATATAAAACTACATTGGAATAGTTGGAAAATCATCTTCTGCAAAAATATTATCCATACTTTTTACTTTATTTTCATCAAAACTCCTCATATATTCATCAATTGACATATCTGGGAATTTATTATCATTATCATCTGTTTTTTCAAGCATTGCATTTATATCTGTATCAATCTTAGATAATTTTGGTTCAAAAAACTTATTATTATCATCTGAAACCGTATTATATTCATGTTGATTTTTCTCTTGTCTACTATTAAACTCATCGAATAATTCATTCTCAATTTCTGTTTTATTTTTATAAGCAACAAAGTTTTGACTATCCTGACTATCTAGATTATCATTCATCATTGTTTCTTGCTTTAAATTATTTAAATTTAATACTAATTCTTTTCTTGAATCAACATTTTTTGGTTCTTCAACTACTTCAATATTATTCAAAGAATCATCTTTAATATTTTCAAAGCTAACCTCTTTTTCAGGTTTTTTACTTTGAATAAAAGACTTATGTTGCTCTTCTAACATTTTTTTAGTTCTTTTTTCAATTTCTTTTTTTCTAGCCTCTTCAATAATACGCTGTCTTTTAAGTATTTCTTCTTGTCTTTTTCTTTCAATTTCAAGTTTTTTCTTTTTTTCTTCTTCTTCTATTTTTCTTTGTTCTTCAAGCATTTTTTCTTGTTTCTTCTTCTCGTTTTCAATAAGAACTTTCAAAACATTTTGAAATTCATCACTATTATTTTCTTCTTCAATTTCTTTTAATGCTTCTAATTTTCTATCTTTTTCAATTATCAAATCATTACATGTATTTATATCTTGTTCTTCCATAAGAATTGTTGCATACTGTTTATCAATAGTATCTTTAATTAAATTAATCAACTCTTGATTATTAATATATTTTAAATAATCGTTAATTTCTTTTCTTTTTTCAATTAGTTCATCATAATTATCTACATCTTTATTAAATGATTCCATAAGTCTTAAGGTATTTACCTTATCTTTATAATAAGCATAATCATTATTCACATCATTATACATTGTTTCACAATCATTTAAAATATTCATTGGACTTGTCTTAGCAATTTCAAGATTTTGCCTTGCTAAATCTAATGATTTTTCCGTTTCATAATATGCATATAAAATATTATCTTTTTCATCTAATAAATCATACAAAGATAATTTTTCGAATGCACTAGCTAACACTTTTTTAAATGTTGCTTCTAACTCTACATTAAGTGATTTATTTATTTCTATTTTTTCACTAGCTAATGCAATCTTATTAGATAGTGACTTAACATCATCATTAAGTTCAGTTTCTAATTTTTTATTTTTAACATATTTATCAATTATTCTTACTCTATTTTCAAGATTATCAAGTTCCAAAGAGCCAAGGACTTCTTCGACATCGATACTCTCACCAGTTAAACGATAATGATTATTACATCTCTTCTCTACATATGATATTCTTTGATTAATCAAATCAATAAGCATTGTAATCCTATTTTTTTCTTCGTTTAAAAGACTACACTGCTTATTGGCTAAAGTGTAATATTCTTCTTCATATATATCGTTAGTAATTTTAATTATTTTTTCTTCTAATTTAGTCAATTGTTTAACAATTTTTTCTTTTTCATTTGCACCTTTAACTAAATTTAAACTATTAGCAAACATATCATATTGTCGCATGCATTGAACTACATCGCCACTGTTGTAACTAATCATTGCCAACCACCTCTATCTTAATAATCATCTATTATAATTATATAAAGATATGTAAATTTTGTCAATTGTTTTATCTTTAAATTTGGTTATTTTAACAAATTATGTTATAATATAAATCGTTTTCAAGAAAGGAGTATTTTGATGAGTAAGAAGTATTCAGGATACATCGTTGGTAATGGTCATAATTCTAGCAACTTAGAATCATTTAATAGAATCATAGATGCAAGCAATTTTCTATCTTTATTTTGTGCCATTTTATTAATTAATAACGAATCATATTTTAACATTGATAAACTTAAAAACTTTATTAATTATTGCCAACTTTTTAATAGATTTCAAGAATTGTTAAATAATATTTATCCATTCGACGAAAAATATAATAGTTTTGATAAAGCAATAACCATTTTAAAACTTAACGGATATGTTAAAGAGTTTAGATATAAACAAAACGAAAATGCACAAATTGCAAATCGCATTATAATTATCGGGAAAAAATTTGATATAAAAGAAATATTAAGAAATAACAAATTAAAAATAACAGACACACTTAATTTAGTTGAAGAATTTGACGCATATTGCATCGATTCAGTCGAATATTTTAAGAGCAAAATGAAGAAAAAAACAAAAAAAGTTTAGAAATATCTAAACTTTTTTATTTTTTTTAATGGTGGCTCCAGCGGGAATCGAACCAGCGACACGAGGATTTTCAGTCCTCTGCTCTACCGACTGAGCTATGAAGCCAACAAAAATGGCGGTTCCGACGGGAGTTGAACCCGCGATCTTCTGCGTGACAGGCAGACGTGATAACCACTACACCACGGAACCATGGTTGCGGGAGATGGATTTGAACCAACGACCTCTGGGTTATGAGCCCAGCGAGCTACCGAGCTGCTCCATCCCGCGATAAAAATTTTAAATGGCGGAGGAAAAGGGATTCGAACCCCTGCGCCGCTCGCACGACCTCCCGGTTTTCAAGACCGGTCCCTTCAACCAGACTTGGGTATTCCTCCAAAAATGGTGCCTAAGGTCGGACTTGAACCGACACGAGGGTTGAATCTCGCAGGATTTTAAGTCCTGTGCGTCTACCTATTCCGCCACTCAGGCACAAATTTTTATCACGCATTTTTGCGTTGACTAGTTAATTATATAATAAAAAATTAAAAATATCAACCATTTTACACAAAAAAGTATAAAAAAAATTTCAAAAAAAACAGCAAATTAACGAACAAAAGCATTATTTGCATTGTTTTTTATATTTTTTCTAAGTTTTGCAAAAAATCTCTACTCTTTAAATATATTCCAGAATATCTATCATAATAATCATATATAAAATGAGACAGTTCACTCTTAATGTTATCTGATACATCTAATTTTGTAATATTAGCAATATCGACATAATAAAACATTCTAAGCAGTTTAACAGTTTTAATATTAACTATCACTTCTCCATGACTACAATTTTTACACAAATATCCTCCACGATAACTAGAAATAGTAACAATATCCGTTTTATTACCGCAATTAACGCATTCATCAATTACAGGTCTAATACCTAAAAAATCTAACATTTTAAGTTCAAAAATAATAGCAATAACCTTATAATCGAAGCCCTCATCAATTTTTTTCAAACTTGCAATTAGCATTTCATATATTTGTTTATCATCATCATGTTTATATACTCTCTCAGCTAGTTCCAATAAATATAATGAATAGCTCATTAAATTAATATCTTTTCTAATATTTTTAAATCTATCAATAATATCGACTTCAATTAACTGTGAAAGGCCATTTTCTTTATAACTGACATGAAAGTATCCATAAGTTAGTTTAGAAGTAACACCTGATAATTTACTCTTTAATTGTTTAGTTCCTCTAGCAACTAAGCCAATTATTCCATACTCTGGTGTTAAAACATTAATTATCTTGCTACTTTCTTTATAATCAATTTCTGATGTAACGATACCTTCAATCTTCTTAATCATTCTAATTCTCTTTTCTAGTTAATTTCTTATATTCTAAATAGTATTCAATTTTTCCTGTTTCTCTGAATAATCGCCAACATTCTTCTCTTGTCATTTTTATCACCTATTATTATTATGTTAGCATTATATAATTTCTAAACAAATTTATTTGTCAAAATTAAATTCTTTAAAGCCAATTTCAGAAAGAAATTTCTCCCTATCTCGCCATTTAGGAATTACCTTTACAAATAATTCTAAATATACTTTTTTACCTAATAATGGTTCTATATCAAGTCTTGCTCTAGTTCCTATTTCTTTAATCATACTTCCGTTCTTTCCAACAAGTATTTTTTTCAAATTCTCTCTATCAACAACAATTGTTGCTTTAATATTAACAGATTCACGATTAAAATCCATTTGATCAACTACTACTGAAACACTATGTGGCACTTCTTCTTCAGTTAAATCAAGTATCTTCTCTCGAATAATTTCTCCAACCATAAAATTAACAGGTTTATCTGTATACATTTCATCACTATAGTATTTTATATTATCTGTCAACTTTGATTTTAGAACGTTTATAAGTCTATCAATATTATCATGTTTATAGGCTGATATTGGTACAATTTCATCGAAATTATATAAATCTTTATATTCATCAATTTTTTTTAAGATTTCTTCCTTTGGTAATTTATCTATTTTATTAATAACTAAAATAACTGGTGTTGATACATTTTTTAAAACATCAATAACAAACATATCACCTTTACCCAAAGGTTCAGTAATATCGACTAAAAATAAAATTACATCGACATCATTTACAGTAAAATATGCTTGCTTATTTAAAATTTTTCCTAACCTATTTTTAGGTTTATGTATCCCCGGAGTATCTACAAATACCATTTGTGTATCTTCATCTGTTCTAATTCCTTCAATAAGATTTCTGGTTGTTTGTGGCTTATTTGAAGTAATAGCCACTTTTTTACCAATTATCGCATTTAACAATGTACTTTTGCCAACATTAGGCCTACCAACCAAACCAATAAAACCACTCTTCATCATTTCACCTTCTATAAATCATTTTTATCAAATGGATATGGGCAAATTTCACTAACTGTGTATTTTTCCATTTCTCCATTTTTACCAACTAAAATAACTCCACTATCTTTATCAAAAAACTCAGTTATTACTTGTCTGCACATAAAACATGGCATCGATAAATTATCTCCACTAACCATTATATATATATTTCTAAAATCTCCTGCTTTATAGCCCATAGAAACAGCCGTTGTAATTGCGTTACGTTCAGCGCATATAGTAGCTCCATAAGAAGCATTTTCAACATTTACTCCTGGAATATATTTTCCATCTTTCATCTCAACAATGGCAGAAACTTTAAATTTTGAATATGGTGCATATGCACAATCCAATAATTTAATTAATTGATCTTTCATTTTTATCACCTAATCCCTTTTTATATTATAACCATCTAATAGCTCATTTTGTAGAGCAAACATTTTCTTCTCATCATCTACATTCATATGATCGTATCCTAGTAAATGAAGTATACCATGAGTTGCTAAAAAGCATATTTCACGAAGAGTTGAATGACCATATTCTTTTGCTTGACTAACAACTCTATCATAAGAAATATAAATATCTCCAAGCAGTCTAAAATCATCATACTTAACGTCCATCTCATCTTCCATTGCAAAAGATATTACGTCCGTTTCCCTATCAATATTCCTATATTGCTTGTTAATTTCATGAATTTTTTCATTATCAACAATAATAATATTAAACTCACAGTTTTCTAACTCTAATTTTTGTGTGACATAATTAATATATTCTTTTAATATTTCTAATTCATCAATATTCTTATCTAATTCATTAAATATTTCAAACATAATTCCCCCTATAAATAACTAAATACGTTTATTCCCATTGAAAATAATACTATCAAGACTATTATTACAATTACTAAAACATTAAGAAAATTATCACTTTTCATAAATTTTGGTAATCTACTTCTAACAGCACTAAGTGCCACAAATATTAAATAACCCAAAAATCCGCCCAATACATTTAATATAATATCATCAACATCAAATATTCTTCCTAAATAATATTGCATACCCTCAGCACAAAGTGAAACAATCAAGGTAATAATAACTGGTGTCCAAGCTTTTTTAGTATTTAAATAATATGAGGCAAAGAAACCAAATGGTATAAATAGTAATATATTACCAACTATATTCTTAACAAAATTATCACTTCCAAAAGTATATCTAAACATTTCTTTAAATGGTGTTAAATTAACGCCACCATATCCAGTATTTTTGTAAGTAAGTACATGATATAAGCACAATATATATATAATAAAAATAAGTCCTAATACTTCTTTATATATAATTGTTTTTTTGCTACCAGTAAATAAATACGTTCCTCTTAAACTAACAACTACCACAGATATAAATAATACTAATGGCCATATACTTGGCAAAACATCTTCAATAATATCCTTTAATACCATTATTCCAACTCCTTAATCTTATATTACCATTTTACTACATTTTATCTAAAATTAAAAGATAAATTAGTTATCTAACTTATCTTTATTCTCCCTTACTAATCTCTTTGCTTCATCAACACGATTACTATTTATTATTTTATCAACACGTCTAGATAATTCTTCTGGATCACTTAATAAATATTTATTACTTTCATATAGTTGATTAAATTTTTCTCTTAACTCATCATTTTCATTTATTTTATCTATCAAAATTTCAATTACTTTTTTAAAATCAGACCTAGCACGCGAATATTTATCTTTTTCATTATTGATTTTCTTAATTTTTTGAATTAAATCACCAATATTACCAATAAAAATAGAGCCCCTCATATTAATTGTATAAATCATCTCATATGGTATTACTAATAAAAATAAGTAAATCAAATAGAAACCCAAAAGATTATCTTTATAGCTTTCTTCATCAAATCCAGGTGCTATATAATCATATGTAGTCACTGTAACTTCAGTATAACTACCTTGATAATCTGCAATAACATCACCATCACTAGATCTATCTCTACCTTTACTAGGCTTAACACCATAATTACTAGTTCCATAGTCATAATATTCGCTTGCTTCTTCAAAATCTAACGAACTAACATCATATAATAAATAACCTCTTCTTTTATCATCAGTACGCTCATCATACACTTTTACAGTTACTTCTTTATCTGGTGTTTCAGTCAAATAGACTTCCTTAGTTGTTTCTGTAGTAGTATCATCAATAGTTGAATATATCTCCGATTTCTTTAGATACATATCTTTCATATTGCGTTTTCTTGCAAATGTTGGAATTAAACTACCAACTCCAATCAATATTGAAGCAGTTAAAATAAATGAAATTAATTTTTCTCTAATTATTTTCTTATTTATATTAATTTCACGACAACAACGTTTTTCATCTTTTTCAAGCTCTGTTAATTTTCTAACATTACTTGTTATACATTCAGAATTTTCTTTAAAACCATCTACCAATGTATTAATTTTTTTCGTAATTGCTTTTTGACAATCAATTTTTTTATCATTAAGAACAATCATTCTAATTACATCAATATCAAAATAGTCACTATTTATACCCTTCTTGCGAATTTCAAATAATTTTTCTTTTAATCTACTATTCTTTTTATCATCAATATTAATTTTCTTTAAATCATTCTTAATAATTGTATTAAAATATGAACTATTTATATCCTCTTCTAAAGCAAATCGATATAGCAT
This sequence comes from uncultured Clostridia bacterium, assembly GCA_946619755.1. GTDB lineage: Bacteria > Bacillota_I > Bacilli_A > RF39 > UBA660 > RUG705. The sequence goes on along the minus strand of CAMOMI010000005.1, from coordinate 16,266 downwards.
ACTTTCTCCAGTCATTATTAATTCTAATTTAATAATATTATATGCTGTTAAATAAACCTCTTTAACAATATGCTTTTCATTATCATAATCCATTGTATCAGATCTAACAATCAATTTTAAATTATATGCCATTTCACTAACATATTGCTTTAATTCTTGTTCTGTTATATTATCATCTTTAATTCTCATACTTAACCATTTACAAGAATTAAGAACTTGAAAGTACACATTGTATTTTTCTAAAAAAACAATAAACTTATTTAATTTATTAATACCTGTTGAATAATAAATTTCATAACTAGCACGTGCAAATCCTTCAACAGATTGTGTTTTAATACTATTATTAACTTCATTTCCAATATTTTGTAAGATTTCCTTTAATTCAGATACATCAAAGCCAATTTCTTCAACATTTGATATCATCGTTTCTGCCTTTTGATATAAAGCTTTATACTTAATAGCCAAATCATGTATTTCCATAATGCCTCCAAAATTACTTAATTCAACTGCTTATAATAACATATCAATATTTTTTTGTCAATTTAAAAAAAGAGCATTAATAATGCCCTTAATTATTGTTTTTTAAAAACTCTTTTAATTCAGAAATATTATAAGAGTATTCTTCTTTTTTATCCATATCTTTTATTTTATAATTACCACTACTTACTTCATCTTGTCCAACAATCATAACATATTTAATGTTATTTCTCTCGGCATATTCAAAACACTTACCTATCTTTTTCTTATTCATCTCAATAAGTACTCTATATCCTTCACTTCTAAATAATGAGGCCAATTTAAGTGTCTCTGTATCTGTATCAAGTGGTACCATATAAATATCAATTAATCTCGTTTTTTCTATTTCTTGTTTAAGAATTACAAATATTGGTTCAAGGCCAAAAGATAAACCGACAGCTGGATATACATTTCCATTATCCATAAAATTAGTAATAATCTTATCATACCTTCCACCACCACCAATAGCCGAACTAATTCTTTCTTCTTTATCATAAAACTCAAATACAATTCCAGTATATATTGATAATCCCCTTGCTAATGTTGGTGTAAACGCACATTTATCTAAAACATCTAATTCTTCTAAATACTTATTAACTTCTAAAAGTTCACTAACTCCTGCCATAACCAATTCATTATCATTAGCCATATCTTTATATTCATCAATATTTTTTTGAAATAAATCAAATAATTTATTAATACTATCGTCACTAACATCTATTTCTTTCAACATATCTTTAATTTCATCATGTCTAACTTTTTCAAGTTTATCGATAATACCAATAACGCTATCAATCTTATTCTTATCTATTCCAGCAAGTTCGATAAGGCCACTCATAAGTTTCCTATTATTATATTTAACAACCACTTCAATACCTAATTCACGATATGTATTAATAGCCATCAAAATCTGTTCAGCCTCAATAAAACGATTATCAATACCAACAACATCGACATCACACTGATAAAATTCTCTTGTTCTACCAGCTTTTACAGGTCCATTACGAAAAACCTTGCCAATTTCATATCTCCTGAAAGGTAAAACCAAGTCCTTAGTAAGACCAACCACTTTACAAAAAGGTACAGTTAAATCAAATCTAAGTCCCAAATCTCTTTCACCTTGATCTGTTAGTCTATATATTTCACTTAATATTTCTGCATCATCATTATATTTATAACTAAGAAGCTCATAATAATTAATCATTGGTGTTTCTATTGGTAAATAACCATATTTTTCAAAATTTTTCCTTAAAACATCTAGAATGTTATTCCTAATTTTCATATCTTTAGGCATATAATCATAAGTACCTTTAACGTTCATAAGTTTCATAATAATTACCTCCAACTCGTAAGTATTATATCATATTATTACCATCTTGAAAAGAAAAAGAGATAATCCCTTATTTAAAGATTTATCTCATTCTTTGCATTTTTTTGTATTGTGAAAGAAAACTATCCTCAAGAATACTTTCATACATTTTACAAAAAACATATGCAATTTTTTTATTATTACTTCTTTGAGGTGAAAAACGTATTAAACAACTATTATCAAGTACATCTCTCTTATTCTTTCTAAAATGAATAACATAATTATCAATAGCATCAAAATACCATATAGTAAGTCTATTTTGCATACCCATAACAGATTCGCCATCACTAATCCATTCAAATCTTTTTGCATTTTTTTCTGTTATAACATTATAAAATGAATCGACATTTTTAATATTTGCAAAAAGTTCACTAATATATGGATATAATGGACTTTTTTTAGTTATTGTTAAGGTCTGATCAGTTAAATAATTATCTAATAACCAACACAAATAACCATTATCATAAAATATTTTTAATACATTATCTTTTTTTCCATTAAATGTTAAAACTATATCTTTATTTAATTCGCTCTTATTTCCTTCAAACATTTTAATCTCCCCCTTCAAAAGAAAAAGCTAGTAATAAATTACTAACTGAATAAATTATAACATATGTTTGTAAAAAAGTCAAATTACACCCACATATTATTCTAAATTAGTCTCATTTTCACCATATTTATTGTTTTTTATTAATAAATATGATACTATGAAATAAAGGAAGGTAAATAAAATGAATGATAAAGAAAGAAAAGTAACACCTATAATAACACTTGATATGGTCTTAGATGAAATAGATTGTGCTAACATGCGCGGTGAAAAAATATGCATTGTCTATGAAGGAATTGAAATTCACTCTGATTCGTTAACTAAAGAATTATATAAAGAATTAAAAGCTGCAGAAATAAGAAGATTAAATAAAGAAATAAAAGAATTAATTCCAATTTGGAAAAAAGCTGGCAAAGAAATAATACCAGAAGGCAAACAAGAAGAATGGCAAAATTATATTGACAATTTCTTTAGTGGAAAAGTAGGATTTGAAGAATATAACAGTTACCTTTATAAAGATTTTGACCGTGCTATTGCCATATTAAGAAGTCTTAAAAACGGAAGCATAACCATCCAAGATGCTGCATTTAGATTAAATTATTACCTAGAAAATGATAATAAACATATAGTTAATCTTATATTAAGATTTTCAGAAAATAGTGAAGAATTAAAAGAAGAGCTAAATACCTTAAAAACGCAAAAAAGATCAAGATTTTAAAATAAAGCTGAGATTCTATCTCAGCTTTATTAATTTATAAGTCTTTACTAGCCCTTATATATTATTTATTTATTATTTGTTGGCTTTAATTTTTTTTTAATATATTGATATGTCTTTTTCTCTTCTGATGAATCAAACCACTCTTTACATAATATTGCAGTTCTAGAATAATTATAATCTCTTGATTGGGCGCGTCTAAAAACTAAATACATTTAAAAGAAACATTCACTTGCTACCCAAATGTTCCTCTTTTTTTATTTTATGCAAGTTTCCTTGACATATTCACAACACCATAAAAACGACTTTTTTGCAAGTCGTTTTATTTTACCCGAAAAAGTTCGAGTTTTCTATCATTCTGGTGCTGAAAGCAGGAATTGAACCCGCAACCTACTGATTACGATTCAGTTGCTCTACCGATTGAGCTATTTCAGCATAAGAAGAATTATTCCTCACTGACATCAAAATCAGCTAATTCTCCATTTTCTTTTAATATTTTATTTACTTTTTCTGTGGCAGCATTTAACTTATCAGAGCACTCTTTAGCTAATTTCATTGCTTGTGTGTATTTTTCAATAGCGTCATCTAAATTGACTTCTCCACTTTCAAGTTCCTTGACTATTTCTTCTAATTCTCTAATTTTATCTTCGAAATTAGCCTCTTTCTTTACCGTACTACTCATTTTCTACCTCCAAAACTTTAGCACTAATCTTTCCATTTTTGACACCTATATCTATTATATCATCTTTTTTAATTTTTTTACTATCAGATATTACAATATTATCTTTTTTTATTATTGCATATCCTCTTTTTAATGTATTCATTGGATTTAATACCTCAAGTTTATTTATTGTATGTTCCAAATTCTGTTTTTTAAACTTATATAAAATTTCTGGATTAGTAATCACATAACTATTAACTAGTTTAAAAAATCTAACATTCGCATTATCTAAAAGCAATTTTATTTCTTTATTAACTCTATCAATTAAAAAATCTAGATTTTGTTCCTTTATTTCATACATTGCAGTTGGCTTTTTTAAAACAAAACTACTTTTAAATGTTAATAATACTTTTTTCTTTTTATCAATTAAATTATTAATACTAAGTGTACTACGATTAACCGCATTACTTAAGTAAGTATTAATTGTGTCGATATTAGGAACAGCAAGCTCTGCGGCTGCCGTTGGCGTTGGAGCTCTCAAGTCAGCCACAAAATCAGCAATCGTAAAATCTATTTCATGTCCTACCGCACTAATTACAGGTACTCTAGATTCATATATAGCTCTAGCAACAATTTCTTCATTAAACGGCCATAAATCTTCGATAGACCCGCCACCACGACCAACAATTAACGTATCAATATCGTATGTATTAGCTATCTCTATTTTCTTAACAATATCTTTAGCTGCATCAGCTCCCTGAACAAGCGATGGAAACAAAATTGTCTCACATATTGGATATCTTCTTCTTATTGTTGTAAGAATATCCCTAATAGCAGCACCAGTACTTGCCGTTACTATTCCTATTTTTTTTGGTACCTTAGGTATTTTTTTCTTTTTTTCAGGATCAAATAATCCCTCTGAAGCTAATTTTTTCTTTAATTTTTCATATTCGATATACAAGTTACCAATTCCATCTTGTTCCATTGATTCAACATATATTTGATACGAACCGGTTGCCACATATACTGAAATTTTGCCACAAACTAATACCTTCATTCCATCTTCTGGAACAAATTTAAGATTACTTGCCTGATAAGAAAACATTACCGCATTAAGTCTACTTCCTTCATCTTTTAAAGTAAAATAATAATGTCCTCTAGTATGTGCCTTAAAATTAGAGATTTCACCTTTTAAATATATCTTATTTAAAAAGAAATTATCATCCATAACTCCTTTTATATAATTATTAAGTTCACTAATTGTTATATATTCCCTATCCATAAGACACCTACTTATACTTATTTAGTTTCAATCTCTTTTTGATTATGATATACTTTATCAAGTACACCATTTATCATTTTACACACTTTTTCATCAGAATACTCTTTACTAAGTTCAACTGCTTCATCGATACAAGTAATATCCGGTGTATCAGTATTAAGAATTTCATATATTCCAATTCTTAAAATTGCTTGATCAGTAAAGCCTAATCTTTGAATATCCCAATTATCTAAATAATTATTAGCAATCTCATCAATCTTTTTACGTTCTTTAATTACTCCCATAACTAATGAACTGACAAATTTATTATTTTCATCTAATTGTTCATTTATTATATCTTCAATATTATACTTAATATTATTATTCTCATATAAAAATGCTTGATACAATATTGTCATTGCCTTATATCTTTGTTCATGTCTTGTCATTGGTTTATCACCTCGTATATAAATAATAACACAAAATTAACACTTTGTCATACTTTTACACAAAAAAACTAGAATATTTTTCTAGTTTTTTTATTTATTTATTTTTGATTTTTAACCACAAAATTATATGCACTTTCAACCATCTCTTGTAGGCTGTGTGTTGCCTCCCAATTAAGCACCTGTTTTGCCTTAGTAGTATCTGCATAACACATTGCAATATCGCCTTCACGTCTAGGGGCAATCTCATATGGTACTGCCACTTTATTTACTTCACTAAATGCCGATACCATTTCAAGTACACTATACCCTTGTCCAGTACCCAAATTATAGTAATCGATACCTGTATGTTTATCAATATATTCCAAAGCACTAATATGTCCAAGCGCCAAATCAATAACATGAATATAATCTCTAACTCCTGTACCATCTGGAGTATCATAGTCATTACCAAAAATATTTAAATGTGGTAATTCCTTATTAGCTACTTTAACAATATATGGCATTAAATTATTAGGTATACCATTTGGATCTTCACCTAAAAGACCACTTGGATGAGCCCCAACTGGATTAAAATATCTTAAAATAGCAATACTATAATTATTATTAGAAATATAAACATCCTTTAAAATACCCTCAATAAACAATTTTGTTGATCCATAAGGATTAGTTGTACTAAGTTTGGCTGTTTCCTTAATTGGTAACTCTTCAGGATCTCCATATACTGTTGCTGATGATGAAAAGACAATTTTTCTTACCTCAAACTCATCCATCACCTCAAGTAATGTTATTGTTGAATCCAAATTATTACGATAATACATCAATGGTTTTTCGACAGATTCTCCAACTGCTTTATAACCTGCAAAATGTATTACAGCATCAATCTTATTTTCTTTAAAAACTCTTCTTAACTTTTCTTTGTCACAAACATCAAGCTCATAAAAATTAATTTTTTGTCCCGTAATCTCCTTTAACTTATCAAGAACTATTGGTTTTGAATTACTAAAATCATCAACCGCCACTACTTCATATCCATGATTAATTAGTTCAACAATTGTATGACTCCCTATATAACCAGTTCCACCTGTAACAAGTACTTTCATTTTACTCACTCCTTTTAAATAAATTCGAAAAAACTATTAATAATAAAATTAATAGTTTGTATTTTTCATCTCAAAATATGCTTGAGGATGATTGCAAGTAGGACACACTTTTGGAGCCACTTTTCCTACATGAACGTGTCCACAATTACGACATACCCACACAACAGATTCTTCTTTTTTGAAAACTCTTTCTTCTTTGATATTATCAAGTAAAGTTCTATATCTTGCTTCATGTTCTTTTTCTATTGCTCCAACAGCCTTAAATAATCTAGCTACTTCATCAAAGCCTTCTTCTTTTGCTACTTTTGCAAATTCTTCATACATTTCAGTCCATTCATAGTTTTCACCATTAAGAGCATCTGTTAAATTGGTAATTGTATCAGGAATTTCTCCACCACATAATAATTTAAACCACATTTTTGCATGTTCTTTTTCATTACCGGCTGTTTCTTCAAAAATAGCAGCAATTTGCTCATAACCTTCTTTTTTTGCTTTTGAAGCATAGTAAGTATATTTATTTCTTGCTTGACTTTCACCTGCAAAAGCAGTCATTAAATTAGCTTCTGTTTGTGTTCCTTTTAAATCTTTCATTTTATACATCTCCTTTTCTATTTTTCAATACCATTTAGGTATTCATCAATCGATAACATACGTTCATCTATATTCTTTAATGATTTATATTCTTTATCCACTTTTAATGATGGCATTTTAACTTCTTCTTTTTCTTGAGTCTCATCATTTGCTTTTTTGTCAAACTCATTTTGGCTAGTTAGTTTTGTAACATATGCCGTATTCATTACCCTATCCTTAACCACAAATGAGCCATTACTATGTCTATCCATAATAGATATTTCTGTAAGTTTAACCTTTTTAACTTCAGCGATAGAAGTTATCAAAATTTCCTCTTTAGAAGGAATTAAATATGTACCTATTATTTTACTTGGATTACTTTTTATCTCTTTCATTAAAAGTATTCCTCTATTAGCTCTACTAGTTTTTTCTAATTCAGACAATCTTAACCTTTTAGCAGTTCCTTTATCCGTAATAATTGTTATATATTCACAATTTGGATCAAATAGTGAACTGCTTACAACTTCATCATCTTTAAGTTTAATAGATTTAACACCACTAGCTCTAATTCCAACAACAGATATTTCAGATACATCATACCATAACCCATATCCATTTTTAGTAGCGACAAAAACATCGTTATAATTACTATACTGAGTTGATACAACACAATCATCATCCTGTAGTTTAATCATACTAATTTCTTTCGTATATCTACCAACCTTAAAGTCTTCTAACTTTGTACGTTTTACCATACCATTTTTAGTAAATACAGTAACATATCTATCTTCACCAAAATCATATACTGGCATAGATCCAATAACTTTCTCATCAGCCATCATTGTTATAATATTACTAACATGTTTTCCCATATCTTTCCATTTAACTTCTGGTATTTCATATACTGGTAAAAACAAATAATTTCCTTTATCAGTAAATATCAAAACTGTTTGAGCTGTATTTATATTATATAAACCAATAACATAATCACCATCTTTAAGTCCAGTCTCATCTGTATTAGCTTCATATGCCCTAACACTGACTCTCTTAACATAACCATCATGAGTAACAACTACTACAGCATCTTCCTTAGGAATCATACTAGTCGTATCAATCTTAATTTCTTCAACCTCAGATATAATCTCTGTTCTTCTAGGAGTTGCATATTCTTTTTTAATTTTACGAAGTTCTTCCTTTATAACCATATTAAGTTTTTCTGGACTAGCTAAAATTTCTTCTAACATTGCCATTATCTTCTCTAAATTATTTTTTTCTTCTTGTAAGATAACGATATCTGTATTGGTTAATCTATATAATTGTAAATTAACAATCTCTGTTGCTTGTTCTTCTGTAAATTCGTATTTATTAATTAAATTCTGAATTGCATCAGCTTTATTTTTACTACCTCTAATCGTCTTAATAACTTCATCTAATATAGAAATAGCCTTCATAAGTCCTTCGACAATATGATATCTCTTTCTTGCATGTGCTAAATCAAAATTACTACGTTTAGTAACAACTTCCTTTTGATGAGCAATATATGCATCTAATATTGGTATTAATCCAAGCTGCATAGGTCTACGATTGACAATAGCAATCATATTATAATTATAACTTATTTGTAATTCTGTATTTTTATATAAATAATTTAATATATTTTGTGCATTAGCATCTTTCTTTAAATCGATAGTAATCTGCAAACCATCTTTATCAGATTCATCTCTAACTTCAAGTATACCATCAATCTTTTTATCAATTCTAATTTCATCGATTTTTTTTACTAATAATTGTTTATTAACTTCATAAGGAACTTCGGTAATAACAATTTTATTTTTTTCTAATGTAAGTTTACTTCTAATTAAAATACGGCCACGTCCTGTTTCATAAGCTTCCCGTATTCCAGCTTCCCCAATAGCTTGTCCTCCAGTTGGAAAGTCCGGCCCTTTAACAAAGTTAAGTAACGTATCTAATCTACAATTAGGATTATCAATTCGATAAATTGTTGCATCAATTACTTCACCTAAATTATGTGGTGGAATATTCGTAGCATATCCTGCCGAAATACCTGTTGTTCCATTAACAAGTAAATTAGGAAATCTACTAGGAAGTACGGTTGGTTCTAACAAAGTATCATCATAGTTAGGAGCAAATATAACCGTATCTTTATCGATATCTCTAAGCATTTCATTACTTATTTTAGAAAGTCTAGCTTCTGTATAACGACTAGCGGCTGCTGAATCTCCATCAATTGATCCATTATTACCTTGCATATCGACAAATGGTTCACGCATTTTCCAATCTTGACTCATTCTGACAATTGCGTCATATATTGAAGAATCCCCATGAGGATGATATTTACCCATAACATCACCGACAGCTCTTGCCGATTTTTTATAAGGCTTATCATATGTATTCTTTTCTTTATACATTGAGAATAATATTCTTCTCTGAACAGGCTTTAAACCATCTCTAACGTCAGGAATAGCTCTATCTTGAATGATATATTTTGAGTATTTACCAAACCTTTCACCCATAATTTCTTCAAGTGAATATTCGTAAATTCTCTTTAGTTCTTCTTCCATTCCTATCACCCTAGATTTATCATAACATAATTTTCTACCTCTTTCAACAAATTATACACGTTTTTCGCCTATGATTTGACAAAAAAATTATCAATTATTTCTAATAATTGATAATTAAACTTTATTAAAATATCTAAATACAAAATATAACATTAATCCAATTAGAGCAATTCCAAAGACTATCATTAAAATCTTAAGAAAGAACTTTCCACCGCCATCCTCTTCATCATCAAATTCATCTTCTTCCTCATCATCGTCTTTATCATAATCTTTATTCTCAAAATCCTTCTTACTAAATTTATAAGTATTACTATAAAAATCATTATCTTTAGAATCATCTGGTAATTCTTCATTCTTAATTGGTGCGCTAACTATAGTCTTATCACTATCACCTTTCAAATCAGATAATATCTCTAAAGAAAGATTAGCTGTTTTCATAAGTGATTCATCTTCTAAAGATTCATCTTCTTTTATTTCTTCATACATTTCTTTAACTTGTTCTATATTTGTTTTTCTATTATCTAATTTCAATCGTTTAAGATAATCTTGATTAGCTAAAGTAGGTTCTATTAATTCTGGTCCTTTTTTGTCAGCCGTAGCTTTATTCAAAAGTTCATTAATATCATATACTTCTTCCTCTTTTTTTTGCTCTTCAAACATTTTTTCTTTTCTAATAATAGTATTATTAGTTTCTCTATTATTAGCAATTTCATCATATTCCTTTTTTCTACGATAATCTTGTCTACTTGTTATTTCTTTCTTTAATTCACTAGGGCTTATTTCTCTAGCATTAGATGGAACAACTAAATTTTCAAAATTATCATAAGCATTATATATTTGTGTATATAATTTTTTATTCTTATCACTTCTCGTAGGAATTATTTCTTCATTTCTATATTTGTCCATTCTACTTCCCATAGACTTCACCCTCTATTCACAATTATAATAACACATTTTTTTTAGAACTAAAACAAATTTTATTGATTTTTTATCAATTTACACTTATAATTAACTAAAGAAAGAAGGTATGCAAAATGAAAGCAAAAGTAAACCAAGATAAATGTATTGGATGTGGCAATTGTGTTGCCTTAACTGAAAGCGAAGTATTTGATTTTAACGATGACGGTCTAGCTCATTGCATTCTTGAAGAAATTCCTAGTGATCTTGAAGAAGTAACCAAAGATGCAATTAGTCAATGTCCTACCGAGGCAATCGAAGAAATATAAAAAATTAGTAGATTTCTACTAATTATTTTTTTTATAATACTGACATTTTTCTTTAATCAAACAGTCCGTACAGTTAGGATTAACTGCTTTACACTTATATCTTCCAAATAGTACCAATTGATGATGCGTTTTGCTCCATCTATCCTTAGGTACTTTTTTCATTAATTTGTCTTCAATAACTGATACATTATCATTTTCTTTAGTTATTCCTAAACGTCTACTAACTCTAGATACATGTGTATCGACAGCCATTGTTGGTTCATTATATATATTAGCCAAAAAGACATTTGCAGTTTTATGTCCTACTCCAGGTAATGATTCAATGTATTTTCTATCATTAGGTACATAATCATAACCATCATCATATAACTTTTTTGTTATTTCATGTACAAATTTAGCTTTTTTTCTAAATGTTCCTATTTCTCTAATAATCTTTTCAATATCCAGTACACTTGCTTCACTCAAATCTTTAATTGAAGGATATTTATTAAATAAAACTTCAGTTACTTTATTAACTCTTTTATCAGTTGTCTGAGCGCTTAAAACAGTCGCAATTAATAGTTCATAATCTTTATTATAATTAAGTTCACATCTAGCATCAGGAAATAGCAAATCTAAATAATTAAATATCTCACTATCCATTTAACCAGTCCGTATCATATATGTCTTTCTTTTCTTTTTTATTACGATAATTTTCTTTTTCCTTTTGTATATCCGCTTTGGTTTTATATCCCTTTTTATGCCAATTATTCAGAATACTATCAATATAATTTAAATTACTTACTCCATTCATTACTGCTTCATTTAAAGCACAAGCAATAAGTTCTATACTATTACCACTAGTAATCCACTCTTTAATCTTTTCATATTCCATTGGTGATAATGTTCTTCCAAGTTCATTTTCAAATATGCTAAATATTGAATTATCAATTTTATCATCTTCAGGTTTATCTAAAATAATATTAAATAGTTTTTCATATAATGTCTCTAAAGAAAGATATTCATGTGTTTTTTTATTACTTCTATCAACAATTAACGATAAAATATTCTTATCACAAAGATTATCAATAACCATCATTACTTTATGTTTATCTCCCCCAATATCACTCGCAAACAATTCTGGATTATATAAAACATTATCTCCATAATTCATAATAACTATGACAATAATCAATTCCTCATCACTAAGTCCTAATTTCTTGTAATTACTAAGTAATATCTTTGGAATAAACATTGGCTTTGCTTTTAGAATGTTAAACATACTATTCATGATATTCACCTCCAACAAAAACCCTTTTAATTAGCTCATATGTATATATATCATAATATTCATATACTAATGTCTGCCCTTTATAGTAATCACTAATATACATTAGTTTTTCATCATTATATATGATATCATAATTTTTATTATTTTCACATAGTAAAATCTTATCTATCTTAAGTAATTCATCATATTTATTATTAAACAAATATAAATAATTATTATCCTTAACAATATAATAATCATTATATTTATTTATATAGTTAACATTTTTTATATCCGTATTACTAATAATTTTTTTCTTTAATTTATTATTATAATTATTATTATCTATTACCATATACATAATACCAAAAATAATAATCAACAAACTAACAATAAATGCTTTAATTAACCTTTTCATAACTGCATTATACCATTTTTTAATAAAGAAAAAAAGTCTATTTCTAGACTTTTAAACTTATTTTGAAAGTGTTTTAGATTTATTTTGACAATCACTTAATAAATCGTTAATATTTCTAATATAACCATTTAATAAATTGTTATCTTCATATTCTTGTTCATCACCTGAATATGGAACAAAATATTTAACTAATTCCTTATTTGTATCATCTAATGTAATTGTTTCAAAATCATCAGCTAATCCATATAATCCACGAATAGGTTCAAGATCTAATTGTGCACCAAATCCTACACCTGATTCTAAATATGATAATTCATTTTGTGGATCTAACATATCTATAAATAATGAATGGATTAATTCGTTCATTTTAACTTTATCATCTTTAGCTAAAGCTATCTCAGCAATTCTTTCTTCAATAACTGCTAATTTAGCTTGTTCATTAGCATCAAATACAAATTCACTAGCTAATATAAATCCATCTCTATTTCCTGTAGCAAAATATTGATTATAGTTATACATTTCTAATGCACCCATAACTTTTTGAGCATCAAGCTTAACTTGATCAGGATTTTGATCACCAATAATTTGTATTAATAACTCAGGATTATCTTGAGATAATTTATCGATATTAACAATAGTTACAAACTTAATTATATCAGCTTCATCTAAAGTAATACCTTTATCCTTAATACTTTTAACGCTTTTAGCAAGTAATGTTTCAAACTCTTCAGTTGTAAGTTCCACATATTCAGCAGATTTTACAGTAGCAACACTACCATCATAAGTTATACCATACTTATCTGCAAGTTCCTTTTCTTCATCTGTTCTAGTATCACTAGCAATAATTGATGTTCTAATTTCTCCAGATTTTACATCTTTTAACAATTTAAAACCACCAATAAGTAATGACAATGCTGCAACACCAACAACTAAACCTGTAAAGAATCCACCAGATTTTTTCTTACTGCCAGTATTTGCATATGCTTGATCGGCACTATGTTCATCTGCAACAGTACTTCTTACGCTGTTAAATGCTGCTTGTGCCTCACTTGCTTTAATTCTAGCTTGTTCAAGTTCTGCTAATCTAGCTCTAGCTTCAGCTTCTTTTTTAACTGCTTCTGCTTTCATTTCTTCAGCCATAGTTTGTTCATTTTTAGCTTCTTCTTGTCTATTCTTTTGTTCTTCTAATACTCTATCTAATTCTTTTAATAAACTATCAAAATTATCCATTATTATTTACCCCCTACTTCTCTTGTTTTACCAGTTAATTTATAACCAGCATTAATTAAAGTCTTATCATTATTTGATGAACTCCATTTATAATCAGTAGTTCCACCAATATATTCTCTTAATCTGTATCTATAATATGTAACATTCTTAGTTCCTTCAACTGTAACAATTGACTTCTTTTCCTCATAGCATTTTCCATCTATAAGTTTTTGTTTAGATAAACAAATTGCATTCTTAGTTGTTTTTTCAGTACCACTCTTAACACAAGTATTATTATCCTTTGTATATCCCTTTGGACAAGTAGCACCTTTAGTCATAGTTTCATATTTTACACAAGTATTATTATCTTTTGTATATCCATTTGGACAAATTGCATTTCCAGTAGTAGTTTCATATTTTACACAAGTATTATTATCTTTTGCATATCCTGCTGGGCAACCAACTTCTGTTGATGCTGTATTAGTATTATAAACTGTCTCACATCTTGTTTCATAAACAGTTTGCCATGAAGCACCACATCCTGAACAAGTTGATACTAATTGCTTTCCAACTGGAACACTTGTACAACTTTCTGATTGAACTGTTTTAGCATAATTACAAGTAAATCCATTTTGACTAGTTAATGAATAATCATTATAACTTGATGGACAAGTTAATGGATCAGTCTTAGTTGCAGTATTTTTCTTATAATTACATGTTGTTCCACTAATACCTGTGTTTTTATATCCAGATACTTCTGGACAAATCAAACTAGTCTTACTTGGAGTTATTTGTTTATAACTACATGTTGTTCCACTAATACCTGTATTTTTATATCCAGATACTTCTGGACAAGTTAAGCCAGTTTTAACAATAGTTGGTTTTTCATAATGACATACGCCATTACTTTCTGATACTAAATTATATCCATCAATTTCTTGACAAATACTTGCATCATTTACATATATTGTTTCTTTAATTTCTTTATCATAAGTATATGATTCTTTTACAACCTTAGTTTCAACGTCCCTGTAATTTGTTTTAGTTACACTAACATTAGTCCAATTTGTAAAAGCTCCCCAATCAGTCCACTTACCGCCTGTTGTTTTGCTATATTGATATTCAAGATTTTTTGCTGTTTTATTATCTTCCTTAGTTTCAGTCTTCTTCTCACATATATCTGTATTACAATAATTGTAACATCCCATGATAGTAACAACATAATCTGCTTCGTCACCGCACTCTAGATATACTTTCATTTGATATTCTGTCTCAAGTTTTTCAACAGAAACATATGAATTCTTAGCAGAACAAGCCTTTCCATTCTTGTCCTTTAACTCTAATAATAATTTAGAGTCATACATTTTTTGAAGTGATAATGTTTTAACATCACCAACTTTTTCAGGTAATCTCTCAGTAGTGAAATATTCTTTACCAACTTCTTTCATCTTAGAAATGTTATCTGAGAAGATTTGATCAGTAAGAACATTTAATGAGTCAGACAATCCCTTAGTTGCATTTTTTGTAGATAATGATAATAACCAGATTGTAAATAAGATAAATATAACTACAATTATTATCTTAATAAACAATCCTGTCCAACTAAATCTTCTGTTTTCTTCGTACATAATAATTCCCCCTTCACGAAAATCGCTCTCTATATTAACACAAACATTCAATTTTGTCAAACATTTTTTAATTTTATAAAAAAAACCATATAAAATGGTATTTAATAATTTTATTAAACTATCCTTTACTGAATATTGATAACACCTTTGCCACAATAGTTATAACTTCAGTACTTTTATTAATTGCCAGGCTTTTTCCCATTGCTTTTCCACCAATTGTCAGTGCTGATATTAAACCTGTTACCAATAGTGAAATAAGTATTTCATTCACATTTGTCATTTTTATAATAAGTGCCACAATAGTTACACCGGCACTTCCTGAAATAATTCCACAAATATCTCCAACTACATCGCAACAAATGCTTGATACTTTAGACGCATTTTTAATAAGCAACACACCTATTTTACCACCTCGCACACGTCTAGCACTCATCGAGTGAAATGCCACCTCATCACCACTAGTAGCTGCTACCCCAATAATATCAAATATTATACCTAACAAAACAAAAAGAAAGGTAACAATAATTGATATCGTAAGTGTAACATTTTTTAAAATCATTCCTGATATAAATGACATTATTAGTGATAACAAAAATGCTAAAACTGTCACAATTACAACCCAACTTTGATTACTTTTCTTCATCATGTCCTCCAATAAAAAAACCAATGGCTTATAGATATAATTAACTTTGGGACTTAGGTCAAGTAGGATTTCCCTATCTTCTACATACCGTTACCAGTGTTGCGGTTCCCCTTTAAAGAAGAC